>CALFYA010000283.1 GCA_937952925.1 uncultured Moraxellaceae bacterium | reverse complement strand
ATGGACTTGTCGCGTGAAGGCAATGTGTTTGGCCTTGATGAAAGCCTACAGCCGACCTTGCAAGACCTACAAACGCGTGCCGATGATCCTGAGATTTTGAACGGTGTACGCGATACCGGTGGTCGTGTGGTGCTGTCGATTTTTGATTGCAAAAAACCAGTAATTGGCGCGATCAATGGGGCAGCGGTGGGGATTGGAGCGACCATGACCTTGCCGATGGATATTCGTTTGGCCTCCGAAAAAGCTCGCATTGGCTTTGTGTTTGGCAAGTTGGGGATTGTGCCCGAAGCCTGCTCAAGCTGGTTTTTGCCGCGGATTGTTGGGATTCAGCAAGCCTTGGAGTGGGTGTACACCACTGATATTTTTACGGCACAAGAGGCCAAAGACGGACGCTTGGTCAAAGCGGTGTATGCACCCGAAGAACTGCTGCCCGCCGCACAGGCACTCGCCCGCAAGATCATTGAAGGCCGCTCACCGATTGCCATCGCGCTGGCGCGTCAGATGATGTATCGCAACGCGGCAGCCGAGCATCCGCGTACCGCCCACGAGGTCGACTCACTGGCGATGTTTTATACCAGTGTGGCCGATGGCAAAGAGGGCGTGGCGAGCTTTTTGGAAAAGCGCACCGCCCAATTTGCAGGTAAAGCCTCACAGATGCCGCCGTTTTATCCGTGGTGGTAAAGAGTTACAGCGTTTTTAGCCCAAAGTGTTCAACATAAGGCTGAAAACGCTGATCAAGCACCAGCAGGCTGTATTGATGTTCAATACAAAATGTGGCCAATACATGATCCTGCATGGTGTGCAAATATAACCCCTGTTCGGCCAACCATTGTGCATGCATGCTCGCCTTGCGAATGAGGGTTTCATGACTCATCGACAACACCGGAATGGCGGATAATAAGTCTTGAATGGTACACAATGCGGTGGTGCCCACAAAATGATGCAGCACTTTAGCAAGGCTCCAATCGGTGGTACTGACCAATTGTCGGCCAAGCACATCATGCAAATATTCGGTTGCATGATTGGATTGCCCACAAAAGTAGTCAATCCAAACCTCTGAATCTACAACGATCATGCTCAGAGCACTGACTCCTGTGTAAGCGACAAACAGGCGTGTTCCGGTCGGGTTAGACCCGTGGCAAACTGCCCCCGAAAAGCACGAATTTGCTCTTGTTGCTTGAGCAGTAGCAGGGCTCGTAGCCCCTGATCCACCGCTTCGCGTTTGGTGCGTAGACCGGTGATGGCAAGCACTTTGTCCATCAAATCATCATCAATTTCAATATTGGTACGC
>CALFYA010000282.1 GCA_937952925.1 uncultured Moraxellaceae bacterium | reverse complement strand
TTGCCTTGTCGGTGTCGTTGCTGCTGTCGTTGACGGTGATTCCGGTGTTGGCCTCATTTTTATTGAAGCCGCATGGCGGCGAGCATCCGTGGTTGGTGCGTCATTTGGAGCACGCCTATCAACGGGTGCTGCGCTGGTCGCTGGCACACTCAAATCTCGTGTATGGCTGTGCGGGCGCGGCACTGTTGGGCGCGGTTGCACTGTATCCCCTGATTGGCAAGTCATTTATGCCCACGCTTGATGAAGGCGACATCATCATGCAAGTGGAAAAAATCCCGTCGATTGCGCTGCATCAGTCGGTCGCCACTGATCTACAAATCCAGCAACGGATTTTGAGCCAAGTGCCCGATGTCGAGCGGATTGTGGCGCGGACAGGCTCCGATGAGCTGGGGCTAGACCCAATGGGGCTGAATGAAACCGACACTTTCTTGGTGCTCAAGCCACGCGATCAATGGCAGGCATCAAGCAAAGACGCGATCATCGAACAAATCCGTCATGCAGTACAAGATGTGGCGGGCGTCAATTTTAGCTTTACCCAACCCATTGAAATGCGTACCTCAGAGATGCTGTCGGGCGTGCGTGGTGATTTGGCGATCAAAATCTATGGTGATGATTTTGCCAAGCTTGATGCGCTGGCTCAGCAAGTTGCTGGGCTGTTGCAAGGCATCAAAGGCAGTGAAGATGTGATCAGCACCGAAAATAGCGGCGTGCAGTATTTGAATGTCGAGATTGATCGGGTGGCCGCCGCACAGTTTGGTTTATCCAGTGAAGACATCCAGCAGTCCCTGCGCCGCTTGATTGAAGGTCAGATGATCGGTCAAGTGGTGGAAAACAACAAACCAATCCCACTCATGATTAAAGGCGCAGCATCACTGCGTCTGTCTCCTGAGCAATTTGCCCTCATCCAACTCCCCGTGGCAGCCGGTCAAACGGTGGCGCTCAGTCAGGTTGCCCGCTTGGTGCATCGGGATGGTTTGGTGCGGATTGATCGTGAAAATGCGTCACGGATGGCGGTGGTGCGTTCCAATGTGACCGGTCGTGATCTGGTTGGTTTTGTTGATGAAGCCAAATCCGCGGTTGCCCAGCACATCAAGCTGCCGAGTGGCTATCGGATCACGTGGGGTGGTCAGTTTGAAAACCAACAGCGTGCAGCTGCCCGCCTTGCGGTGGTGGTGCCCGTTGCGCTGGGTATGATTTTCTTTTTGCTGTTTGTCACGCTCGGTTCGATTCGTCAGGCGGTGCTGGTGTTTGTCAATATTCCGTTTGCTTTGATTGGCGGAGTGGTTGCGTTGGCGATCACGAACGAGTATTTGTCGGTGCCTGCGTCGGTGGGCTTTATTGCCCTGATGGGGATTGCCGTGCTCAATGGCTTGGTGATGATTGGTTATTTTAATCAATTGTTGGCGCGTGGCATGCCGGTGGCTCAAGTGGTGTATGACGGTGCACTACGCCGACTGCGTCCGGTCATGATGACGGCCAGTATTGCGGCATTGGGCTTGGTGCCGCTGCTACTTGCCACAGGGCCGGGTTCTGAAATCCAGCGTCCACTGGCGATTGTGGTGATTGGTGGGTTGGTTAGTTCGACCCTGTTGACCTTGATTTTGTTGCCTAATTTATTCCGCCGTTTTGGTGTGGAGCGTGTCCAATGAGTTTGTATTGTCAATTATCACTCAATGTTGCAGCACGCGTTGAAGCCGAATTGGTGGATGTGTTGCAACACTACTCCACTTGGGTGAGTG
>CALFYA010000281.1 GCA_937952925.1 uncultured Moraxellaceae bacterium | reverse complement strand
GTCGGCGCTGTTGTCGCAGGTGAATTTGTATAAGGCGCTTGGTGGGGGTGCGGTGCGTCAAGCAGCGATGACACCGTAAACTTGCTGCAATACACATCAAGCATCTTGGGGATGCTTGATGTGAGGATTGTTAAGTTAACCAGCAAAAGCCGATGACAGAACAAACATAAGCATGATTGCCAGAACCATCGAAAATTATGTCATCAGATCAATACTCGATTGATCTGCATAAAAAATCGCTTTCAAGTTTCTGGAGAAGATTTCTTGCTTAACTCTTGGGCTGATCATGCACGCTCTCGCTTACGATACGAGATGGAGGCCATCACTGACCACATGATAAAAGCCAGACCAACCAAGCCAGTCGCGACTTCTGGCACATGGAAATGCATCGACAGCAGCATGATCACCGCCAGTGCGCCAATCGCATAATGCGCACCGTGCTCCAAGAAGACATAGGCATCCAACGTGCCTTTTTCGACCAGATACACGGTCATTGAACGCACAAACATCGCCCCAACAGCCAGCCCCAACATGATAATGACCACATCACTGGTAATGGCAAATGCACCAATCACGCCATCAAAACTAAAAGAGGCATCCAACACTTCAAGGTACAAGAAACCGCCAATACCGGCTTTGACAATTTTGCTGCCCGACGGTGACGTTACAGGGGTATCTTCACCATCCGCTGTGGTTTCATCATCACTGCCTTCAAGCAAGTGTCCTAGCACGTTGACGCCCAGATACACCACAATCCCCCACACACCAGCTTCGAGTACAGCCAGTTTGTCAGCGCTTGGAATCAAGGTGAGTGCAGATAACAACGCACCCAATGCGACAAAAATCGAGATGGCATCCACCTGACCCAAACCCGACAAGCGTTCCTCAACCCAGTGAAACCAATGCTCATCTTTGCTGTCATCAAAAAAGAAGTTTAAAAAAACCAAAATCAGAAACATGCCGCCAAACGCTGCAATCTCAGCATGATGAGCCAGTAGCTTTTCTGAATAGGTCTTGGGGTCGTTTAAGGCCAACTTTGCCACGTCAATCATGCTCATGTCAGCCGTCACACCGACAATCAACAATGGAAAAATCAGACGCATCCCAAAAACAGCAACCAAGATACCCACGGTCAAAAACAATCTGACCCAGAAAGCATTCCAATTACGCAACACCGACGCATTCACGACGGCATTATCAAACGACAAAGACACCTCCATCACGGCCAATACACCCGTGATGGCAAGTGCTTTAAACATGGCTTCAATGCCCGCTTGCGGCCCATGGGTCAACCCCCACCATCCTGCAATCGCCAGACAAATCAGCGTAAAAATGATCGAAAAACGAAAATGTTTCATGGCACTAAAGTTCATCTCTAGGGGCTGGCAAAAATTACCACACTGTCACTTTGCCAACGTTGACTCATAAAAAGGGGTACTGATCATGACAGCCACCTGATCAGTCCCAAAGAATCTACCCGCATCTTCTGGCGATCAAAAAATCTGGCGCTCAGCAGGGATGCGTCTGACCGCAAGAATACAACCGCGATGATGCACTGATACAAGAATGTTGCAAGCGATCCACAGCTACCTATTCCTGTTACTTATTTCAGTCCATTCTATATAAGCACTCAAGGATTTAAGCCAACACTGCGGCACTACGATCAATCATTTGCACTACCACCAAACGCCCCCCATCACCACGCTCGAGCAACAACTGCAACCCATCAACCAATGCCACTTGGTCACCTATTGCGATTGCCGTTTTGTGGGTCACATCCATTAAGTCAGGCAAGCCTTCGTTGACCAGCCACCAAACATCTTGGTGCAATACAAAATAGCCCACACGTTTTTTTTGGGTATCGGTCAGACGTTCGTTGGGTGCAACCAAACTATTGGCATGCCAACCGTATAATGACTGCCCTGTCCAAACCATCAATCGATGATTATCAGGACGAAAGTTGCCTTCTCGTTTCGAGGAGTACAGGTTCAGAATCGGCAGCTTTCCAGTGAATGGCGTGCCACAGAATGGACATTTTGGCTGAGTCGAGTTGTCAAACACATACCATTTTTGCGCGCATTGTGGGTTTTTGCAGGGCTGGACGAGATCCACTGTTTTCACGAGTGCAGTTTCCCATTCGTTGGCTGATGGACGCTCGGCCGGATGATGCAAACCACTGATAAACGCCCGATCAAACAATGCAGTTAGATATGGTCCAGTGATGCTATAGGGAATTTTTTGGGTATCCGCCCACGGTAGTTCAGTGGGCTTGGCATTGGCAGTTTTAATCCGGTTGCTTGGGTCGGTTGGGTGCTCAACAAACAGTGCTTTTTCGCCCATTGAGAGGCTTTCGTCGCGTTGCTCGTCATCAATGTCATGAACTTTGCCGCCACGCAATGGATGCCGATACAGCAAATACATATAAATCAAGACAGCCAACGCATGTAGGTCGGTTTCACGACACGGCAGTTTTCGGCTGGGATCTGTTTTGTCGAGGTGGCTGGTTTTGACCACTTCGGGTGCAATAAAGTCGGGCGTTCCAACCACATCGGGTGGATATTTACCTGGCACAACGAGACCATCAACGTCAATCACGCAGGCTTGCCCTTTGGATGGGTCAACCAAGACATTTTTATACGATAGATCGGAGTGCGCTAGTCCCGCGGAGTGCATCCGCCGCACGGCTCGTGACAGCAAAACACAAATTTTAAGGTGAGTGAGCCAATCTCCCAGTTCTCGAGGGTCAATAAAGCGTTGACGCAAATTGGCAGCAGCAAACCATTTACCTTCTTTTTCTTTGCCCTTAATGCCCAGTTTGTCACCATCTTTTGAGCCATGCTCAAAGAAAAAATGTGCAGTATACGTCGGAGCCACCATTCCCAGCCGCCCCTCGTGCTCAACCATCATGGTCGGCCAGCAGAAGAGGTTGCGCCAATAATCGCCCCCTGCTTGACCAAAAATACCGTCTTTATAAGGACCCGTGATCATCTGCAAACGTTCACGGGCTTGCGCGTCTTGTAGGGTTTTGTAGAACGCCACGACATATGACTTGTCTGGCGCAAAGTACACGTCTTTCATTGCACCTGAGCCAATAATTTCATCTACGTATTCAATCGATTGGCCATTGGTGGCAGTGCATTTAATGATCTTTGGCATTTAGGCAAGTCCTTGCACAGCATCAGGCCAGTACACCGCCAGTGTGCGGTCATCATGATGCCCTATAGTAAAAAAATGTAGCCAGTCGAGCAAGGCTTGGCTGGGGTCAGCGTCTTCACATACGGGTTTCAGATCATGCCAAAGCTGCTCCCAATACTGTGGATTAGCAAGGTTTTGGTCGGTTTCAAAACGAGGGTCAGAAACCCCATCGGTCATCAGTAGCAAAGCGATAGCATCATCCACATACGCCAGTTGAATTCGTTTATGGAAGTCGCTGGCATTTAAAACGGCTTGATCCAAAAATCGGGTTTGACCCGCATACTCGCCGCCGTCAGGACTACCCATTAAGCGAAATTGTCCTGTTGGCGCATAAACAGCTATTGCACCGTCACCAATCCAACAACTGGCCACAAATAGGGTCGTGCCCATACGTAGAAAAATCACACTCAGCAAGGTTGTCGCAAAATCACGCGGTTGTGAATGCGCAAGTTGGGCAGCCTGCTCAATCGCTTCTACAGATTGTTTGGCAGCCTCTTGAAACAAATAATATAACTGGTCATACAGTTGTTTTTTGGCTGAATCATCAAGCTGCTTGCGTTGCAAGATTTGCTCGGTAATTGGCTGCCAGTTAGCATGCGATGTTTGTTGTTGCAAATAATCTGCGAAGGTTTTAGCGGCGACCCGAGCGCCTTCACGGGAGAATTTAGCACTGCCCGCGCCATCCGCTACCACCATCACTCCAAAGCCGCTGTCTGGGTCAAAGCCAATCACATAGTCATCATCACGAAACGTGCCGGAATGCTCATGCGAGCGCCCACGCCGACTGGCAGCCATCATCCGAAAACCATCCTGTTGCAATAGCTGATGCATGGTATGTGGCTTGGCATAGGGAACTGAAGCCGCTGGCTCTAAGACCTTCCATAACGAACGTGGATCAGGATTAATAATTAAAGTGCTGTCAACCGAACTATACTCTCTAGAGGGAAATAACAAGCAAAACGACAATACAAAGTCACCTGATGCGGTTGGAGTACCACTGACCTCTCCCCGCTCAGGGTCAAAACTCAATCCGATTGGAGTCGCACAATGCATACTGACCAATTGGACTGGCTCGCCGGTATCTGTTTGTAGGTCAATTAGGGCACTATACGCCACGCCCATTTTGGCATTGGGCAGTTGTTTGATATTCACATTGACTCGCGGTTGGCATGGCATTGGTGGACGTTTTTCGGTAGACATAGGCGATGGTCTCAGATGAGAGAGATCAATAGCAGGAGATGACGGTGACACGTCAACAGAATCAACAGAATACGATGCCAAAGGGCTAACCATACTGGTTTGGTCAGATGACTTAACCTCAGGTGTACAGAAAGGCACGGGCAAATCGGCTACCGGATCAACATCCTGAGCGGCGCACTCATCATCAACGGATCGCTCATCCACTGGCAGTCGATCATCTTCAACCTCAACCGATAAACGCATATCGGGTTTGGCCGATGGTGCTGGTGGCATTGCACCAGCGGGAGAGTGGCTTTGCCATGAAGTCTCTAGATTATTTAAAAAATTTTGTACCAAGCACCGCACATCAGGTTGTTTGATCCATTCAATCCAATGCTCTTCTTGCACAGGCAAGTTCAACTTAAAGCCCTGCCAGCTCTCAGCACTTGACGCAAGATTGATGTAAAATAACTGCCTCATCACGGCATCTAACCACTGATCATTAAGTGTCATATGTTTATCCTTGACCGCGAGTGACATCAAAATCTTGACCGTCGCTCTGCTCAAAATGTAACTGGCGATTGCACCACGGACAGGTCACCGTGCCCATCTCGTTAATACACAGCAATTGCCCACACTGACAGGCTGCAAATGCTGAAGCATTGCCGCATTGAGGGCATGGGGGTACGCCGAGTAATTGACTGGTACTGATGTTTAAAGCGTTTTTTTCGTTGGGATCAGACCAGCGAAAATAGTCTTCATCTAGCCGATAACCACCCACCAAATGGTACAAGTGATTGGCACGTCGAAACTCAGAGGGAAGTTTATCAGCTGCTATCTGCTCGTATTTCATCAGATAGGGTTTGCGGCTGCGACTACAGCGCCCAACCAACGTGACGCTGGTTTCGTCAGTTGACAACAGTGGAGCATCTTTGACTAACGACAGACGACCCGAGGAGAGTGGGGGTTCGATGTCTTTTTTATGAGCATCACCCACACTCTGACTACGCGCCAAAACCGAGCCACTGACCCAACGAATAAACTGAGCAAAGTCTTCTTCGTTTAGTCCATCAAATGCCATCGTTTGCTCAGTGAGTTGTCGCAAAACAGCATAGTCGGCAGACTGACCCAAGCCCACTGCCATTAAGGTTGCTCGTCGGGCATATTGCGCTTGCCAACGTTGGATCGCTGCACTAGAGTTATCGGTAGGCCGACCATCGGTAAACAAATAAATGATAGGCTGCCAATCCCCTTTTTGATCAGGAGTGCTGCGTTTGACTGAACGGTCAATCTCTTGCATCAATGCATCTAACGCTTTGCCCAAATGCGTCCCCCCACCCAATGGCAATTTAGGCGGATAAAACAAACTGACGTCAATTAAGGGCACCACCGTTTTGGCAATACCCGCAAAGGCAATGATTGAGACCCAGACGGTTTCTAATGCATGCGGGTCGGTGCGTAAAGCGCGAATAATCGCATGAATGCCCGCTTCCATTTGCTCAAGCTTTGACCCTGCCATAGACTCAGAACAGTCAAGTACAAAAAAAACCGGCAAGCGACGCATGATATTTTTCTCTCATAAAACCAATATTTAAATATTGAGCGATGGATTACAGCACAACATCACCCAGACAATTTAAAGCACTAATTGAATTTCGGCAGGCGGCGGCGGTAAGTCCGCAGACCCATTCATCCCCGCACTGGTTGACCCCATCGCCACGCTGGCTGAGACCCATTTAAAAAAACCTGCAAAGGCCGCCGAGTCCATCACATCCAATGAAACCACACGGTCCGTCAGCTCTAACAACGCCGCAGTTTTGGCTTTAGGCCCTGCTGCGCAGCCTACCACCAAACCAAAATTGCGTGCCTTCAGCAATGGAATGACTTGTCGATAGGTATAGAGATCTGAGGGACTACCATCCGTCATCAAAAACAATAGTGGTCGCCAATCACCCTTGCTATCAAGGGTCGATTTTCGAACATCTCGGTCGACCAAGTGCACCAACAAAGCTAGTGCCGCACCGGTAAAGGTTGCACCTGCATCAGGAACTAAAATCTCAGGCACACTCACTTGATCTAACGGGGTTAATGGCAGATATTCACGTGCTTCATTATCAAAAGTGATGATCGACAAATGTACGCTCTCTAACGCATACGGGTCTTGGCGCAACCCGTCTAACATCGACCTTAGTCCCACATTCACCGAATGAATCGGCTCACCCCGCATGGAACCCGATGTATCCAATAGCAAATACACCGGCAAACGGCGCGTACTCATCAATCCGTCCCCTTACACATACTGCTTAAGCCATTCCAAGAAATTATCAGAGCCAGAAGGCTGACCCACCGCTTTAAACTGCCAGCCGCCACTTTCTCGCACTAACTCAGCAAACAATAGTGACCGGCAATCACTATAACCCGCCCCCCCCGTCAAACTAAAGCGCACCATCTCGTGGCCTTTTTGGTCTTCAGCACGAATAAAGGCATTGTCGACCTGACCAAAGCTTTGCTTGTTTTGTATACCCTGATAAATTTGCACCACAAACACTACCTTGGCATAGTGGTTCGGCAAGTCATTGAGACGCACAATAATTTGCTCGTCATCACCGTCACCTGCACCCGTGCGGTTGTCACCCGTCAGCCAAATACAGCCAGAACGATGCTTTTGGTTATTAAAAAAAATCACATCACTGTTGATCAAGGTCACTTTGCCGTCTGGCCCTACACCAAGGTCACGTACTTTTCCGTTGGCGTCACACAAAAATGCCACTACGTCTAAATCATATTCGGCTTCTTTGCTGCCAAATAAACTACCAAAAAAACCGCCACTCGCAGGAGCTTTGACGTCCCAACCCAAACCGATAGTGACTTGGCTAAGATCGTGGCTTAATTTTTTAAGACTCACGCCTTGGCCTTTACTGAGTGTGACTGCCATGATGAAGAATTCCTTTTTTAGTGGATGAATGAATTACAGGACTAAATTGACTTCTGGAGGTGGCGGGGGCAAATCAGACAAACCAACGACCTCTTTTTTGCCCTGATCGATTTTTTGACTACCCGTCGAGACGGATGCCGAGACCCATTTAAAAAACGCCTTGATGGTTGATTCATCCGCAGTATCAAGCTGCACCACCACCTCAGTAATTTGTTTTAAGACATTAGTATCTGCTCCAT
>CALFYA010000280.1 GCA_937952925.1 uncultured Moraxellaceae bacterium | reverse complement strand
GGGGGCGTTGTCTGACAAGATAGGACTGTTTGCAAACGACGTACTCATCAGTTCTTTTTTAGAACTAGTTTTAAAGTACACTCGTAGTATCGCTTGTCCTGTGTTGGAGTGTTGATCATGGCGATCATCAATCGGTTACGTCGCAATCCGTTTTTTCTCAAAATGATGCTCAATACCTATGCGCCGTATGTGGGTGCAGGGGTCAAAATTGTGCGTTTTGATGTGGAGCATCTGGCGATTGATGTGCAAATGCGACTCAACCGCTTCAACAAAAACTACGTCGGCACGCAGTTTGGCGGCAGTCTGTACAGCATGATTGATCCGTTTTTTATGTTTTTGCTGATGCACCACTTGGGCAACGACTATATCGTGTGGGACAAAGCCGCCAACATTGATTTTCGCTCACCGGGTTTGGGTACAGTCACCGCACAGATTCGCCTCACACCGGATGAAATCAATACCGTGCGTGAGTTGGCACAATCCGGCGCACCAGTGCTGCGCACTTATCCGGTCGATGTGGTGGGTGAAGATGGCAAGGTGGTGACGCATGTGGATAAAGTGCTGTATATCCGCAAGAAAAAAGGCAAATAACACCACCAATATCAGATGGCGACATCGTTTCACGCAGGTCATTCCCGTGAAGGCGGGAATGACCGTTTTATGGAAGCAAAGACTTGGCTTCTTACCTGATTCAAACTGACCTTAGCGATTTTGCTGCGTTTCACTGATCGCTGCGCCCGTCCCTGCCCCAATCGCCGCACCAATGGCTGCACCTTGTGAGCCACCAATGGCACGGCGACCAATTTCCGCACCAATCCCACTGCCAATCGCACTACTGATATTGGTTTGATTACTGCTATTGGTCGAGGTCGAACCTGCGCCCGCACCCAGCGCGCCACCAATCACGGCACCATAGCGACCGCCAGCTTTTTCACCGACTGCAGCGCCGGTTGCACCACCGGCGGCAGCTGCGGCAACACGCTGTTGCGAGGGGGTCATGGAACTACACGCGCCAAGGACGAGCGTGCTACCGATCAAGCCAGACATCAAAAACTGTTGTAGACGGGTCATGATTCATCTTCTATGTGATCAATGAATCACTACACGCTAAAGCACCAACACCCTCATGTTCGAGGGTGGTTATGTCACGGCTGTATCCATGTTGTGAGGGCTTGCTGGCCTTTTGCTGTCTACTGTTGTGCAAACGTTGGGCTGCCAACCTCAATCGTGTAGAAGTTGCAAAAAGATCTGATTGAGGCTCGGCCATGTGCTGCTGTCGGCTTGCCCGATGTGCGATGCGCTATAGTCGGAGAGTCGCGCCAACTCTGCTTCAATCCATGTATGCAGCACCGGATCGGGCGCTTGTTTGGCTTGTTCACTGGCTTGGCGTTTGGCCTCAAGCAGGCGATCAATCGCCGCTTGTACAGATGCATCGTCAAGCACGCTGCGCAGCACCTCAAACTCAATTGGGGCAATCTGTTGATACTGCTCTAGCCAACGCACCGCCAAGAGTGGCCGTAGCACATACAAGTATTTTTTCAGGCGTACTTGCTCGGCACACAAATACTGCTGGAAGTTGGTTTTGGCGGTGCTGCGATAATGATAAATGCCCTTGTGAATCGCATAATGCTGTGCCAACCATGCCCGCGCAAGATCCGCAAACTCACCGTGTTGCAGGTACACAATCGGGGAATGCAGCCACTCCACAATCGACGGATTGGCTTTTGCCATCAGGCGTAAGGCTTTGCGCAGATCCCAACCATTGATATCAATCTCATCGACAATTGGGTATTCGATCACATCGCGGCGATCTTCCACATCAATTGACAGATACCAATCACGGTTGCGCACATACACAAAGCGGCAATCATAGTCAGAGTCGGGCGAGTGAAAACCCCACGCCCGACTCCCCGACTCAATCGCCCACAGCACGGTGATGTTGTGCTCAGCTTCGGCGGCTTTGAGCCGCTGCATAATGTCTTGATACGCGGCTGACTCAATCGCAGGATGTTCACACGCATCTATCGGTTGCTGATAGATCGGATTAACGTTCAGCACTGGTATTCACCACTGGCGTCACGCTCTTTTCACCACACAAGACTATCAACAAATTGCTGACTAGCGCCGCTTTGCGCTCATCATCCAAGGTGACTGTGCCTTTTTCCTCAAGGCGTTGCAGCGCCATCTCGACCATGCCCACCGCGCCATCGACAATCTGCCGACGCGCTGCCACCACTGCCGAGGCTTGCTGACGTTGCAACATGGCATGGGCAATTTCGGGCGCATAGGCCAAGTGACTGATCCGTGCTTCAATCACGGTCACGCCTGCTGCTGCCAACCGCTCGTTCAGCTCAGCCTCCAAGCGTTCGTTGATTTGTCCGGTGCTATCGCGCAGGGTCATACTGCTGTGATCATGGCTATCGTGATCATCATAAGCGTATGACGTTGCCAAATGACGTACCGCCGCTTCGGATTGCACATACACAAACATCTCGTAGTTATCCACATCAAACACCGCACGGGCGGTATCGGCCACCTGCCACACCACCACCGCCGCAATCTCAATCGGGTTGCCGTTTTTGTCGTTGACCTTGAGGATTTCGCCGTTCAAGTTGCGTGAGCGCAGGCTGATTTTGTCTTTGCTATAAAATGGATTGACCCAGCGCAGACCGCTTTTTTTCATGGTACCCATATAGGTACCCAAAAAGGTGGTAATCACGGCTTCATTGGGTGCAATCACCGATAATCCTTTGAAAATGAGAATACCCAAGATAAAGATACCGATATGCAGTGGCGAAGGCTGCTCATTGAGCACAAAGCCCAACACCGACCAGCCGAGCATCAGGAGTGCCACCACCAAAAACACATAACCACTCATGGAAAACAATAAGGGCTTTTCACTGACAGACTGTGTAGACATGATGATCTCTCTCCCAAAAAATGTTGTTTTTCAATCAGTGTGACTTGCCGTTTGAGCATGTGCCTTGTCATGATGCAATACAAGTTGTTCTGTGTGACCACACCCCATGATAGATCACGCTTATGTCATCATGATGTTCTTGACCGCTATCATGGTTGCCGTAGTGGTACTCATTCACTATGAAGGGCTGGCCTTGCTCAATCGCCAACTGGCAAACATTGGTCAGCGTGCACGTCGTCCGGTGATTTTATATAGCATTTTTTTGGTCATCCTTTTACATCTGGTCGAAATTACATGCTTTGCTGCGGCGTATGCTGTGCTGTCCGATTGGCAACATTTGGGTGGAATTCATGGTACACAGCAACCGCAATTTTTTGATTATTTTTACTTTTCGATTATTACCTACAGTTCGCTAGGCTTTGGCGATTTAGTCGCGGTGGGTGCGATGCGCTTTATGGCAGGGGTTGAAGGCTTGGTGGGCTTGGTGCTGATTGGTTGGTCGGCGTCGTTTACCTATTTGGAAATGCAGCGGTATTGGCCGACGCGGGAATAAAAAAGCCAGCTTGCGCTTAATGCTGGTCAGTTAAGAAAAAACACCGTAGTTTATTGGGCTGCGGTGTTTTAGTTTGGGAATTTTTACCTTACTTTTGACAGGCCAAAAGTA
>CALFYA010000279.1 GCA_937952925.1 uncultured Moraxellaceae bacterium | reverse complement strand
TGCCATAGTCAGCGGCGGGCTTTGCGGCGCCTTCGCCTGATACCCCTTGCTCAAGGTCGGAGCCGCAATGTTTGCATTTCTTTGCTACAGCCAATATTTCTTCGCCGCAGAATGGGCAGTTTTTTACTTCATCGGTCATTTCTTTCTCCTAGGTTTTTGTTGCCTAACTACTCTTATGTGTCACCCTGACACATAAGCACCCAAAAACATGATACATCAGATTGCCATCTGATCAGAAAACAACCGCAAGCTATTGCATCGCCAACGACCATTTTATAGCACAAAAAACTCACCTACCCAACCATCAGCAACACAACATCAGCCATGAGAGGCTTCACGCTCTAGCGCCTGTTGTACCCATTGATTCAAACTCATCCCTGCGGCAGCTGCCGCTGCGGCAATACGCTCATGTAGCGCTGCGGGTACACGCGTCATAAATTTGCCTGAAAAATGCTTATATGGTGCGATGCCTTGCGCTTGGCAAACGTCTAAAAAGGTTTGCAGAGAGATTGTCCCTTCTTGGTGTAAACCCTCCACGCTATCGGCATAGAAATCTGCACCGCCATTGAGGCCAACAAACTCACCTCGGAATAAACCAACTTCAGGGTCAAAGCTAATCACAGCAATATGACTATTAATCGTCATTTGATTGTTCATCATCTGCTTGCTCCTTCATGGATTCAGGGGTGGTGTCATGAGCTTCCAACCAACGGCGAATACTCGCAACAGCGCCCTTGTCGGTATTCGGTGATGGATGTGGACGATGATACACTTGCACTTGCCCAAACAAGATCACTGCAACGCGTGAGCCTTCGCGCTCCTCAATGGTCGCACCCAATGCTTTAAACAGAGCCTCTATATCTCGCCATTGCACATTGCCTGAGACTGGACGAGCAAAGATAGCGGTGAGAGTCTTGATGTGTTTACGCTTCATTGCTGGTCTTTACAGATAGCTATTCTCAATAAAATAGTATCAAAAAAAGATATCAAGTCAAGATTTGAGCCATAAAAAACCGCCCTCACGGGCGGTCTACGGTCTTACGCCGCTTGTATACAGCAAGCTACACCATCCTTGGCGTGTTATTTTTCCAATTAACCCAAAATCACACCGCCGTCTTTGCGGGTGATTACCACCGTACCTGAGCGTGGACGGCTGGTCGCGCTGGCGTTGGTTTGGCTGGCTGGCCAGTGGCTGGTCATTGCCGCCAAGGTGCCGTCTTCACCAGGGTGCTGGATGTTGACAAACAAGGTCTTGCAGTCTGGCGTCATGGCAATACCAGTGACTTCGCAGTCTTTGGGGCCGACCAAGAAACGGCTTAAAGTGGCTTGGGTTGGCGTCTTACCCATAAAGGTATCGACGCTGCCCACGGTCTTTTTGCCACCATTGCCCACTTTGTCTGGCAATGCAGCCAACATCATGCAGTTGGTTTCGTCGGTGTACGCGCCATCGTCGGTCTGAATCCACAGCACACCGCGTGGGTCAAACCACAAACCATCGGGGCTAGAGAAGTCATTGACATTGGTCAAACCCGACAAGTTGATGGCGGTGCCGGCGTCGGCTTCCGCGCCAAACAAATACACATCCCACTGGAAGTTGGCCGCGTTGTGCAGACCGCCTTGCTCTTTCCAACGGATGATGTGGCCGTTGACGTTACCTTTGTTGGTTTTGGTGGTGTTATCGCTGTTGGTATAGACATCTTCGTAGTTGCGCGGATTGGCAGCATCGACCGGATAGTCTTTACCACGATTGCTATTGTTGGTCAGGGTCAAATACACCTCACCGGTCAATGGGCTGACCGCTGTCCACTCTGGACGATCCATCTTGGTGGCGCCCACGCTATCGGCGGCCAAACGGGCAAAGGTCACCACATCGCCTTGGTTGCGAAATGCATACTTTGGATTGGCTTCATTGAGGTCATTTTTGCCGTGGGTGAGTTCGACCCAGCTGCCGGTGCCATCGGCGGCAAATTTGGCCACGTACAAGGTGCCTTCATCCATGTATTTGGCACCCGCCGCCAAACCACCGTTGATATCGGCGGCGCTCCACAACGCTTTGGAGACAAATTTGTACAAATACTCACCACGCGCATCATCGCCCATGTAAAACACCACGGGTTGACCAACCACTACAGGTGCAGGCCAGCAGCCTTCGTGGGCAAAACGACCGAGTGCGGTGCGTTTGACCGGTTTGCTGGTGGGTTGGAATGGATCAATTTCCACAATCCAACCAAAGGTGTTCATGGCGTTGCGGAAGTCTTGAGCCGCACTGTCGGCAGTGACCGAGTTATTCCAACGAGTAAACTCGTCCAAGCCTGTGGTGGTTTCAGCCGCAGTTGACCATTTAAAACGGCTGGTTGCGCCGTCTTTGAGACCATAGCGGTTGAGGGCATTCACATCTTGGGTGGTACGCTTGGCATCATCACCTGCCACGCGGCTAAAGACGCCATTGAAGTTTTCTTCACAAGTCAGGTAAGTGCCCCAAGGCGTATAACCATTGCCACAGTTGTTGTTGATGCCACGCGTCAACAGACCATTGGTGGAGAACTTGGTGATCATGATGTCTTTGCCCGCTGCAGGGCCGGTCAAATCACAAGTGGTCATACTGGTGACGCGACGGTTGAAACGTGAGCTTTTGACCAAGGTCATTTTGTTGCTGTTTTCGTCACGTTTGACTTCAATCACGCCAATACCATGGGCGTTGACTTCGCGGCGGACTTCATCGGCTGGGCGTTTGCCATCGGCATCGGTGGTCGCACCATTGGGATGCAAAAAGGTTGGAATCACATATTCGTGATTCACACACAACAAACCACGATCTGAGCGAATAGCAGTAAATTTACCCGCATCAGTCAGGCCAAAGTAATGCATCCCATCGTGGCAGTCACCACTGCGAAACTCAAATGATGCACCCGACTGCATGCCGTCATCTTTCCATGCAGGCACGTCAACGGAATTGATGATCGGATCGCCGAGGGCATACAACACCGAAACCTCATAGTCAGCAGGCACCGTCACCACGTCGAGTTTGTTTTTGGCAACTGGTGTAAAGGTCAACGACTTGGGCGCATCAGGCGTGACAGGTGCTGGGGCTTCGCTATCATCATCACTACTGCCCACACAACCGGTCAAGGCGGCACCGCCAAACATCATGGCAGCAGTCATGCCCACACCACCGCCAAGCACACTGCGGCGGCTCAGCCGCGCTTGCAGCAATGCATCAAAGTGTGGATTGGTGGAGGTATTGGAGTCTTCAACTTGTTCGTGTGGGATGTGGAGCTGGGTCATAGCACTTTCCTAGCAAATCAATGACAAAATCAACAATGTTTGGAGTGTAAAAATGTTGGATGACACCCACCTGACAAATCCATGACAGTTTGATGATGTGCCCAAACTGTCATCAGCACGTCATCGTCATGTCATCTGTGCTGGCAAAGATCGGCTCAGTTTCTTTGTGAGATCAATCAGATGAAATTGAATATGATCGCCTCAATCGGGTGTGTGCTGCTAGGTGCAGCCGCACTGACCGCCTGCAACAGCGACGACAACGACAGCTCAACCGCCACCACCAGCAAGCCTTTGGTGATTGGTCATCGTGGTGCCAGTGGGTATCTGCCCGAACATACCCTAGAGTCGTATCAAAAAGCCATCGACATGGGCGCAGATTTTATCGAACCCGATCTGGTTGCCACTCAAGACGGTTTTTTGATTGCCCGCCACGAACCCAACATCACCAACACCACTGATGTGGCAGATCACCCTGAATTTGCCGCCCGTAAAACCAAAAAAGTGGTCGATGGTGTGGAAGAAGAAGGCTGGTTTGCCAGTGATTTCACCTTGGCTGAAATCAAAACCCTGTATGCCAAACAAGCCTTTAGTGAGCGCGACCAAAGCTTTAATGGCAAATATCGGATTCCTACACTGGATGAAGTGCTGGATTTGGCAAAATCAGAAGGCAGCAAAGTCGGTCGCACTGTCGGCGTATATCCAGAAACCAAGCACCCGACCTATCATCAAAACCTGAATCTGGCGCTGGAAGATCGCTTGCTGGCGACCTTGAAAAAGTACAACTACACCGACGCCAATTCACCGGTGATTGTGCAATCGTTTGAAGTGTCCAATCTCAAATATCTCAACAGCAAAACCAACGTGCGCTTGGTGCAACTGATTGATGCCGATGATGTCAAACCCGATGGCAGCATCAGCTTGGTGGCACCATACGACAAGCCGTATGACTTTGCTGTCGCCAAAGATCCACGCACCTTTGCTGATCTACTCACACCGGCTGGCCTCAAAGAAATCAAAACCTACGCCGATGGGATTGGCCCATGGAAGCCCTATTTGCTGCCAAGCAAACAAGTCGATCTCAACAACGACGGCAAAATGGACGAGCGCGACCGCGTGCTCCTGCCTGCCACCGATGTGATCAAAAATGCCCACGCCGCAGGCTTGATCGTACATGCCTACACCTTCCGCAATGAGCCACGCCGCTTGGCCTCCGACTACAATGGCGACCCCAAAGCCGAATACAAAAAGATGTTTGCGCTGGGTGTCGATGGCGTATTTAGTGACTTCCCCGATACTGCGGTTGCAGCACGTGACGGCAAGTAATTTTTAGATTTTAGATCAGAATCCATCCCGGCGGATGGATTCTGTTTTGGGGCAGTTTATACCGCCACAGCCGTTTTCCACGATACAGCCCCAAGTACCGTTTCAAGGCTCATCACCAACTGATCGTTGGGCTGGAGTGCGGCCACGCCTGCCGGTGTGCCGGTCATAATCACATCGCCTTCGAGCAAGGTGAAGGTTTGGCTGATATGCGCCACTAAACCCACCACATCAAACAGCATATCGCGGGTCAAACCATGCTGGCGGCGCTCACCATTGATGGTCAGGCTAAACTCGACATCGCGCAGATCGCCCACCGCTTCCACCGCCATCCAATCGCCGAGTAAGCACGCCCCATCAAAGGCTTTGGCACGTTCCCACGGTTGGCCTTTGCCCTTGAGGGTGTTTTGTAGATCACGCAAGGTCAGATCGAGTCCCAAAGTCACGCCATTGATGGCCGCGCGTGCCTGTTCGATGCTGGCATCTGTCAGGCGCTGTCCGATGCGCACACACAGTTCGGTTTCAAAATGACATTCGCCCTGCCCTTGCGGCCAGACAATGCCATCAGCGAGCGCACGCAAGCTGGTCGAGGGTTTGATAAATAAAATCGGCGTATCCGGCACAGCATTGCCGAGTTCTTTGGCATGGTCGGCATAGTTACGACCCACACACACAATCTTGGATGGAGTATTCATCGATTTTTGACCTCAAAGCGACTGCGCCACATCATACGCCAATTTGGTGTATTCCTTAGCGCTTGGCCTGCCCACGTTTGGCACTGACCAGTGCTTCAAAGGCACTACGCTGCTCGCCAAGTACGCTATAAGGCACCAAAATCACTTCACGCATCGGCAGCTCCAGCAGGTAGCTTTGCTGGCCTTGATACCAACCGAGCACCTGTGTCCATGCGATCTGCTGACGGTCTTTTTGCCGTTGGATACTGATACCTGCGTCATCGAGTTGTAGGTCAAACGGATGATGACTCAGATCTAAGCGAGCAATTTGTTTGCGCAGCATCAGTGGCTGCAAGCCATACGCCAAACTTAAGTTCACCGCAATGGTGGTCAGCGCCAGCGATAAATACAGCCCACGACTCGCATCGTCGGGCATTTGCAAACCGACCGCAGCGAGGAGCACACAAGCTGCCCAAATCATCCGATTTTTAAAGCGGCGTTTGATCCGCTCAATGGTCAGACCATCGGCGAGTAGATGCTCTTGTTGTAGGGTGTATTGCAGATCAATCGACACGACACAAACTCACTCAAAGGACGGCTCATCCTGCCCAAGCCGTGTGCGCCTTGCAAGCTTAGAATTTGCTTTGGCTTAAGATCCATGTCGCCATTTGTTGGCGCTCGCTGCGACTCGCGCTTTGCCACAACTGTTCGAGCTGTTGGAGGCGGCTGGTGGGCGCAGCAGGGGTGATTTGAATGGGCTGTTGGCTAACTCCAAGCACTTGGGTGACCGTGCCAAGTAGGCTGCTGCCTGTTGCGGGGGCGACGCCTTGTTGACTAGCGACCACCTGCCCTTGCCCATCAATGAGTTGCAAAATCGGCTGTTTGGCATATTGCTTGGCGGCTTTATAGTCTTTGGGTTCGTTTACCCAGCGCAGTTGGTACTGTTGTTGATCAGCCACCGTGAATGTCAGCATGACCGGATCAGATTTGAGCACGTCGTGGTCATCTGCGCCGGTATCAAACAGGCGATTGTATTTGGCCACAATGGTGTGCTGACCAGCAGGCAGCACATAACGCGCTTGCTTGGGGGTAAATAAGCCCTGACCGAGCACTTGCTGATCGACTTGCACCACCACCACGCCTTCAGGTGCAATGACATCGGCATCGGCATACGCCTGATTCATCCCCATCAGGCCGAGTAGTACCAGCTGTGCGGTAAAGAATTTAGACATGATGCACTCGCCCTTAGATGAACCATAGATGACAGGAGGGCATGCTGATCAAGATAGATGACATTTTTATGACAAGAAGTCCCCGCGCTCTGAACTTCAAGTTTGTATGAATCAAACTGCTTGATCTCAAATAGCTCTCATACCTCCACAAGCATTTCGCAAACTCCTTGAACGTCCGATGGACTCCTGCCTGCACAGGAATCACATCAGATGCTTTCAGAGGCGTATGGCTCGTGATCAGACCGACTCGCGTCGATATGCCCACTGATACAACAATGGCAACAACACCAAGGTCAGCAGCGTGGAAGAAATCACCCCACCAATCACCACAGTAGCCAGTGGTCGCTGCACTTCTGCGCCTGTCCCCGTTGCCAACGCCATCGGGATAAACCCCAGCGACGCCACCAACGCCGTCATCAATACCGGACGCAGCCGCATCAACGCGCCTTGTTGCACTGCCACCCGCATTGGCATTCCTTGCAGCCGCAGCTCGTGGATAAACGACAACATCACCAAGCCATTGAGCACCGCCACGCCACACAGCGCGATAAACCCCACTCCCGCTGATACCGACAATGGAATATCACGCAGCCACAATGCCAGCACGCCACCAGTTAGGGCAAACGGAATACCGGTCAGCACCAGCACGCAGTCTTTCACACGACCAAACATCGCATACAGCAGCATCGCCACCAACAGCAACACGATGGGCACCACAATCAGCAAACGCTGCTGCGCCGATTGTAGGTTTTCAAACTGCCCACCATAGTCGAGCCAATAACCGCTCGGCAGTTTGACTTGCTGCATTTGTTGCTGCACATCGGCAATAAATGACCCCAAATCACGCCCGTCGACATTGGCGGTCACCACCACACGGCGCTTGCCTTGTTCACGGCTGATTTGCGCAGGGGCAGCCACCAGCTTGACCTCAGCCACTTGTGACAGGCGGATGTTGCCGCCATCCGGCAAGGGGATCAGCAACTGTGCCAGTTGCTCAGGGCTAGGATTGGGCGTGTCATCGCGGATCACCAGATCAAAACGCCGGTCGCCTTCGAGCACTTGCCCCACCACCACGCCCCCCACACGGCTCGCCACCGCTTGCTGTAGCTCGTCTATCGCCAAGCCATAGCGTGCTGCCGCAAAGCGATTGATCTGCACCGACAACATCGGCAATCCTTGGATTTGCTCAATATTGACACTGCTCGCCCCACTCACTTGGCGGAGCTGCGCCGCGACTTGCTGCGCGGTCTGTGCCAATACCGTGAGGTCATCGCCATAAATTTTGATGCCCAGATCACTACGCACCCCCGAAATCAATTCGTTGAAGCGTAGCTCAATCGGTTGCGATAACTCACTGGCACTGCCCACTTGTGCATCCACCACCGCTTGAATCTCAGCGCGTAGTGTGTCCATCGGTTTGTTGGGATCAGGCCATTGCTGAGGGTCACGCATCACCACCACCGCATCCGAGATATTTGGTGGCATCGGATCAGACGCCACTTCAGCCGTGCCTGTCCGCGCATACACATGCGAGATTTCGGGGAATTTTGCCAATAACGCCTGCTCTAGCTGGCGTTGCATCGCCACCGACTGCGACAAACTGGTACTTGGTGCACGCAGCGCTTGTACCGCCAAATCGCCTTCGCCCAAGGTGGGTACAAACTCACTACCCAAACGCAGGGTCAACAGCGCACTCAGCACCAACACACACCCTGCACCCACCCACACCACTGGCATCGCCGCAAAGGCACGCTGCAAAATCGCCTGATACATACGGCTGGCGGCTTGCATCAAACGACTATCTTGCTCTTCGACCCGACCGGTCACCCACAGTGCAATCGCGGCTGGAATAAACGTGACCGACAACAGCATGGCACCGAGCAAAGCCAGCACCACAGTCGCCGCCATCGGGTGAAACATTTTGCCTTCGACCCCCGTCAGAGCAAAAATCGGCACATACACCACCAAGATGATCAACTGCCCAAACAGCAACGGGCGACGCGCTTGTTTGGCGGCAGCAAACACTGCGGCAAAGCGTTCTTCACGGGTCAATAACCGCCCCAATGTGGCTTGCTGATGTGCCAAATGGCGTAGGCTGTTTTCCACCATCACCACCGCACCATCAACGATAATGCCAAAATCCAGTGCGCCCAAACTCATCAAATTGGCACTGATCCCACGCTGTTGCATCCCCGTCAGCGTCCACAACATCGACAGCGGAATCACCGCCGCCGTGATCAAGGCCGCACGCAAATTGCCCAAAAACACAAACAGCACCGCAATCACCAGCAATGCGCCTTCCAGCAAGTTTTTTTGCACGGTGGCAATCGCCCGATCCACCAAACGGGTGCGGTCGTACAACGGTACAATGTGCACCCCTTGCGGCAAGCTGCGCTGAATATCTGGCATTTTGGTGGCGACCGCTTGTGCCACCTCACGGCTGTTGGCACCCATCATCATCATGACCGTACCGAGTACGGTTTCTTGACCATTGAGGGTGGCTGCACCAGTGCGCAGGGCTTGCCCATACTGCACGGTTGCCACATCGGCCAAAATAATCGGGCGACCTTGCGCAGTACTGATCACGGTTTGGCGGATATCGTCTAAAGATTGATATTGTGCGGGCAAGCGCACCGTGAGCTGTTCACCCGCTTGCTCGATAAACCCTGCACCGCGATGGTCTTGACTGCGACCCACAGCTTGCGCCACATCACCGACGGTCAAGGCGCGTGCCGCCAACGCTGTGCGGTCTGGCACAATCTGGTATTGGCGTTCCTCCCCGCCGATGCTGTTGATCTCCGCCACCCCTGCAATTTGGCGCAGTTGCGGACGGATCACCCAGTCTTGTAGTTCACGCAAATCGGCTGGACTGTAGGACTGACCATCGGCGCGGCGTGCCTTGGCATCCGTCACCAATGCCCATTGATAAATTTCCCCTAGACCGGTGGAAATCGGTGACATGATCGGATCTAGCGCGGCGGGCAATTGCCCACGCACTTCTTGTAAACGCTGATTGATCAATTGACGGGCAAAATAAATATCGGTGCCATCTGCAAAAATCACCGTCACTTGCGACAAGCCATAGCGCGACAGCGAACGGGTTTGCGTGAGTTTGGGCAAACCCGCCATCGCGGTTTCAATGGGATAAGTGATGCGCTGTTCGACTTCTTGTGCAGTGAGTCCGACGGCTTCGGTATTGATTTGTACTTGCACGTTGGTGATGTCGGGTACGGCATCAATCGGCAGATGCTGATAGCTCCACACGCCAAGCGCTACCAAACCGAGCACTGCCACCATCACCCAGCCGCGTGCCACAATTGCCGCTTGAATCAGTCGATCAAAGGCGGTTGAGTTAGTGCTCATGACCAGCCTCCGACTTTTCCAATTCAGATTTGAGCGCAAAGCTGCCACGCATGACATAGGATTGACTGGCAGATAGCCCTCCGCGGATTTCGACCCATGTGTCGTCTTGCGCACCGAGCGTCACCGGCTGCGGACGAAATTGCAGGGTGTCGGGTTGGTCTGGATCGGGTGTGGCCACGAACACTACGTCTTGCCCGTCCAATTGCAGCAGTGCATCGCGTTTGACCGCCAGCTGAACCGTTGTGCTGGGCGTATCTAGCTCGACATCTAGCCAGAGATTGGGTTTGAGCCATGCGGACGCCTGATCAATGCGGGCACGCACCAACAATTGCCGTGTTTGTGCATCAGCACTGCTGCTATAGGTCAGCACTCGCCCTGTCATCGGCGGCTGCCCAACCAACGCCAAACGCACTGGCGCACCGACCCGAATGGTGCTGGCTTGGCTGACCGGTACGGCAAACTCCACCCACAATGCATCAAGCTGTGAGATGGTGAGCAAATCACGGCTCGGCTGTACCATTTCGCCCACCGACAAATCCTTGGCGCTAATCGTGCCCGCCATCGGCGCACGCAACAGCAAACGCCCATTGCCCTGCACCGACTGCTGTCCATAACCTTGCAAACGCAAACTAGCGGCTTGCCATACGATGCGTGCTTGCTGCCAATCGTGCTCGGCTTGCAAGTAATCTTGCTGCGCCGAAATGCCTTGCTGCCACAAGCTTTTTTCCCGTTGATATTGGCTATGTGCCAAATCCAGCGAGGCTTTGGCAGTGCTGACCGCTTGCTGGAGATCGACCAGTTCGGGCACCCACAAGGTCGCTAAGGGCTGACCCACACGCACCGTCTGCCCCAATTGCACCTGTACCGCTTCGACGCGTGCGGTCATGGGTGTGGACACATGCGCTTCACGGTCGGTATTGAGTTTGACTTCACCGGCAAAGCGTTGTGATTGCTGGAGGGTGACCGCTTGCACGGGTGCGATCTGAATACCAGCTTGCTCACGCTGGGCAGCACTCAGATGCACGGTGTTGTCGTCATGTGCAGCATTGCTCGTCGGTTTGGCATCGTCTTGATGCTCGGCATGTTCGGCCGATTCATCATGCGCATGCGGGGTGCTGCTGGGTTTGAGTAGCACTACCGCCAACAGCGCAGTCAATAGCAGCACCGCCACGATGATAATCAGATGGATTTTTTTCATGGCTGCGCCCCTAGGCTGTCGAGGTTATGACTTTGATTGATCAAGCTTTGGCTGTTGCGCCAGCGTTGTTGTTGCCATGTATGCCATGTCTGAAGCAGCGCGATGGGGTTGTCCACCGCCAATTGATCCGCAGGCCAACCCACTTGTAGCGCCGCCACATTGATCTGGTTTTGCCACAGTGCTTGCTCAGCCGTGGCAATCGATTGCTGGATCTGTAGCACCGCTTGTTGGGCTTGCTGCGCTTCAATCAAGGCAAACTTCCCTGCGGCAAAGCCCAACCACATGCGCTGGCGCAACTGCTCAGCAATCGGCAGCGATTGATGCGATAACGTGGCAAGCTCGGTGCGTAGACGTTGATCTTCGGCCTGATAGCGGGCGAGTAAGGCGAGACGCTGTTGTTGCTGGCGCTGCTCGGCGTGCTGTTGCCATTGGCGTTGTTGGGCAATCGCTTGTTGTTGTGGTTGATTATTTTGAAAAACATTTAACGGAATACTCAGCCCCAGCAACACCTGAGTCTGTCGTTTTTCCTCCGCTTCGACCTGCTGCATGCCGACCCGTACACTCGGATTGCCACGCGCTTGGCGCGCCAATTGGCTTTGGCTGGCGTGTAACTGCTGCGCCTGAAGCTGGGCTTCAGCTTGCCAAAATGGCATCCACTTGTCGGCAAGATCGGCAGGCAATGCTGGCGGGGGCTGCATCGACCAGCGCTGTACCCTCTCTAGCGTGGGCGCATCGGGCTGTGATTGCCACAGGTCAAGCCATTGCTGAGCCGTTTGCTGTTGCTCAAATTCAGCGCGTTGCTGAGCGGCTTGGGCTTGTGCATCCGCTAATGCCATGCGCTGTACGTCTACCGCAGCTAAGCGCCCTGCTTGAAAACGGGTTTGCGCCGCCGTATAGGCATATTGCTGAAGTTGTGCGGTTTGGCGAGCCAGTGCTGCACGTTGATTGGCAACCAATAGCGCCGCATATTGTGCTTGCAACAGCACATTGAGTTCAGCCAGATCACGCTGCTGTGCCACCGACTCACCGCCTTGCAACACCGCGATGACCTGCTGTGCGGCTTGACGCTGCCGCCATAGATCAAGCGGTTGGCTTAGCATGATCGATTGCTCACGCTGACCGCTACGCCAGTCCGTCACATCCAACTCTAGGCTAGGATTGGCGCGTTTGCCGAGTTGTTGATGGCGTTCAGCCAGCAAGGCTTGGCGCTGCTGCCATAATGCTGGCTCGGCGTACTGCGCTTGCAGGCGCGACTGTAGATTTGCCCAATTGGGCGTCAGCACATCGGCTGATTGAGCGACGGGTTCGGGCGAATTTGCCCATACAGCACTGGCAAATGCCAGACTCAAGATAAAACCAAGGTTTGTGCCACGCATCAAACCATCCTCCACAGTGAAGAGATGAGTTTGGCGGGTAAAAAATTAGGCGATGCCCCCGCCATCCATCGCAGTGACTGCGACACGGCTAGGCGGTGTGGGGATATCAAACGCGGGTGGCTGATAGAGCGGCGGCGCATGCGCATGATAGCGGCGCTCAAGCTCCGAACTTGGGGTAGTTAGACTGAGCGCTTGGGGCAACTGGCTGCTGTCGTAATGTGCCAAATGATCATCGTGATCGACGGGGATTTGCTGTTGATCGTGCTGTTGGTATTCGCTGGTATCACCGGCGTGGGCTGCATGTTGATGATGACCCCAATGACTGATCTGTGACTGGCTTTCGTGCAAGCACAGCTTAGCGGCCAAATTCCAAGCGCCTTGGATTGGCAACATCAGCACGAAACAGATCACCCAAAAATGCCGCACGATCACGCTCAACGACGTTTGTGGCAGCAGGCTAACAACAGCAGATCGACCTTTGCAAGCCTGCGTTACAGCACCACATCAGATCCGCCACAATGTGCAAGGGTGGACAAAGCTATGACAAGCCTCAAAAGAGGTCTTGCACAGATATGAAATCCTGTGCGTGTTTCCTTACAATAGATCACCTCCAACAACTGCCGGAATGCCCATGCTCGACGTTATGGTGATGTTTTTTATGCGATGGTGGCGTTTTTGCAGGATGTGGATATTTTGAGGCCGGATAAGTTTTAAAATCAAAAAGCCAAGCACTCGCTTGGCTTTGGTTTTAACGATACAGTTTATAAAAGCGAAAGGGCTTCGGCCATTCATCGCGGGGTTTGAAGGCAATCGCCACCTCTTGATGATCCAATGCCGACTCCGTCAGCACCACATGATCACTAAAGGTTTTGGCCGTTTCAAACTCTTTGTCGTTGACCTTACACACCACTTTGTAAAATGGCCCCGTCAACCATGTCGTCACTTCTGTCGTATGTTGAAATTTAAGATAAGCAGCAAGGGATGCATGTGCCGCAGCCAACATGGCAAAGCCTTCGGGAATACTGTCTTTAATCAAAATATACATCTTCATGATACGACCTACAGTCAACATGCAAGCAACCATCTGTTGCTTGCTGCTACCGAGCTTAATCGATTTGACTGCTGAACATCGCCGATTCAATATCTTGTCACAAACCAGATCGACTGCTTAGGGATTGCTAGTGATCAAACACGCCACCAACTGCTCCCGAATGTGTTCGGGCAACACATCCGACTTTTGGCT
>CALFYA010000278.1 GCA_937952925.1 uncultured Moraxellaceae bacterium | reverse complement strand
GAATTGATGCAAACCCGTAAGGATCTGTATCAGTTCTTGGACTATCAGAGCTTTGAAGATCAACTGGATCGTTTGTTTGCAGCAAAAAAAGGCTAAGCCTTGTTGCATGTGGCGGTATGTTTTGACACAGTATGGGCGCATAGCGCCTTGATATGATTGGAGTATTTTAAATGGCAGAAGGCAAAGTATTGTCTGGCGCAGGTCTGCGCGGACAAGTGGCTGGTAAAACTGCACTGTCAACCGTGGGTAAATCTGGTGCTGGCTTGACCTATCGCGGCTACGATGTGCAGGATTTGGCTGAACATTGCCAATTTGAAGAAGTCGCTTATTTGATTTTCTTCGGTGAATTGCCCAATGCCGAACAACTGGCCGCCTACAAAGCCAAATTGAAAGGTCTGCGCAGCTTGCCACAAGCGCTCAAAGAAGTGCTCGAGCGTATTCCTGCGTCGGCACACCCGATGGATGTGATGCGTACCGGCTGCTCGATGCTGGGCAACCTCGAAACTGAAGCCTCATTTGCAGAGCAACAGGACGTCACCGATCGTCTGCTGGCAACCTTCCCATCGATCATCACCTACTGGTATCGCTTTAGTCATGATGGCGTGCGCATCGACGAAAACACCGATGACGACAGCATTGGCGCGCATTTCTTGCACCTGCTCAATGGCAAAAAGCCCAACGCATTGCATGAGCAAGTGATGAACGTGTCGCTGATCCTCTACGCAGAGCACGAATTTAACGCATCGACCTTTACTGCACGTGTGTGTGCTTCGACCTTGTCGGATATGCACAGCTGCGTGACTGGTGCGATTGGTTCGCTGCGTGGCCCACTGCACGGTGGTGCCAACGAAGCGGCGATGGACATGATCGAAAAATTCACCAGCCCAGATCATGCTGAAGCCGAAATGATGGCAATGCTCACTCGCAAAGACAAAATCATGGGCTTTGGTCACGCGATCTACAAAGACAGCGATCCACGTAACGCCATCATCAAAAAATGGTCGGAAAAACTGGCGGCTGACGTCGGCGATACTGTGCTATATCCAGTGTCTGTGCGTTGTGAAGAAGTCATGTGGCGTGAGAAAAAACTGTTCTGTAATGCAGACTTTTTCCATGCGTCGGCTTATCACTTTATGGGCATTCCCACCAAACTGTTCACCCCGATTTTCGTGATGAGCCGTTTGACTGGTTGGGCTGCTCACGTGATGGAGCAACGTGCTGATAACCGGATTATTCGCCCAAGTGCTGAATATACCGGTCATGAACTGCGTCAAGTGACCCCGATTGCACAGCGTTAATTGCACGCTGAGTGATCATCAAGCAGACTTCGGTCTGCTTTTTTTATTGCGGCATTAAAATACCTGCATCGATAAGGATACGGTGATCAACCAAGGTCAGCAGTGTGTTGAGTGCCGATTGATTAACCAAAAACTGTTCTTGTCCGATCACTGCTGACGGGATCAACGTGGCAAGCCCTGCTTTTAAGAGATCAGCACATACGCCATTTTCCAAATAAAATAGCTCTTCTTCGATGGTCATTGAGCGCGGAATCAAACAATCCGCTTCTAGTAGCACTCGATTGAGCATCGCACTAGCGATCAACGCAACTGCCATGCGCGAGGTGGGTGATCGTGATTGACGATGAGTGATGATGTGCTGAGGTTTAAACATCTTGGCAGGGCGTATGGGGACTGAAACTGCCTGACTGAGTTGTGCAAAAAAGCGATTGGCAATTTGACGCTCGCCTTTTGCGTCAAGGCCATGCAACTCTTGATCCAAGCGTTGACGTGTTTCGGGTGATAAGCCGGTTGCACCTTCGCCTCCCTCTGTTTGGTTAGTCAACAAACCAGTGCCCAAATCATGACGACCCAATCGTAAGATCTCAGCTTTTTCGCGGGCAAAGCATGTCTGTTCATCTGCAAAAAACGCCACAATATGATAAGCCACCAAATGACCTGAGCGATGAATGGCGCGGATGGTGTTGAGTTTGTGTGATTTGGCCTGTCCCAAGGCTTCACGTTCGTGGGCAAATAACCGCCTATGTTTGCCCTTGCCCACATAAAAAGGATGACCATCGGGACGAAGTAGCATATAGACATAAAATGGCGTGTCGGCTGCTTGCTTTAGTTGCTGCTCAATTTCTGCTTTGCTGTAAGATTGCATTCAAATCATCCCATCATGTGTACTGAGGTGTTTGTGCAACAACCTTTGCCATCTATCCCCAAACCCTTATGGCTGCTGTTGCTGATAGCAAGTTATGTGGTGCTTCAAGATTTTAACACCGCATTTCAACTGAGTTCACCTGAGCAGCCATTGTGGACAGGTTATGCGTTTCCGCTGTGTGTAGCGAGTGTGCTGTGCCTACGCATATTGCCCAAGTACTGGGTTGGATTTGCATGGGCGGGCG
>CALFYA010000277.1 GCA_937952925.1 uncultured Moraxellaceae bacterium | reverse complement strand
CCTCAGGGAAAGGAGGCGTGGGTAAAACCACCACCAGCGCATCCTTTGCCACCGGACTTGCCCTACGTGGCTACAAAACCGTCGTGATTGATTTTGATGTAGGTTTGCGTAACCTCGACTTGATCATGGGCTGTGAACGCCGTGTGGTCTATGATTTTGTCAATGTGATCCACAATGAAGCGCGTCTGTCGCAAGCGCTGATTCGTGATCGCGATATCGACAATTTGTACATCCTGCCTGCCAGCCAAACCCGTGACAAAGACGCCCTGACCGATGATGGGGTGGCACGCGTGATGGATGAACTGTCCAAAGAGTTTGACTATATCGTGTGTGACTCGCCCGCAGGGATTGAGCGTGGTGCGATTTTGGCGATGTATCACGCTGATGAAGCGATTGTGGTGACCAATCCCGAAATCTCCTCGGTGCGTGACTCTGACCGGATTATTGGCATGCTGCACAGCAAGACCAAAAAGTCGGAGGAAGGTTTAGGCCGTGTCCGCGCCCGTTTGTGTATCACTCGTTTTGACCCTGAGCGCGCCGGTCGTCAGGAAATGCTCAGCATTGATGCTATCTCTAATGATATCCTCAAGATCCCGACCTTGGGGATTATTCCTGAGTGTCCATCGGTGCTGAATGCATCAAACAACGGTGTGCCGGTCATTCGTGATGAAGGCTCCAAAGCGGGTCAAGCCTACGATGATTTGGTGGCGCGCTTCTTGGGCGAGGATCGCCCGTATCGCCATATCCAGCTCCAACAAAAAGGCTGGTTGGCGCGGTTCTTTGGAGTATGACATGGCAGGATTCTGGAGTAACCTGTTTAAAAACGACACGTCCAAGGCACCTAGTGCAAAGGTTGCGGCTGATCGCTTGAAAGTGATTGTCGCCACGGAGCAACGATTGGGAAATCGTTTAAGCCCCGAAAGCATCGAACGCATGAAGAAAGAAATCATGCAAGTGGTGCAGCGTTATGTGCGTGGGGTGGATGAGCAAGACGTGCAAATGTGCGTGCGCTCCGAAGCCAACATTGAAATGTTGGAAATGAATATCAACTTGCCTGACGAACAACGCTAAGCGCTGTTGTCTGGGGCAAAATTGGGGCAAAATGGCGACCTGCTGTTTTGCCCTTTTTTCTTGCGGAGTACGTCATGGCCTTGTCGCAGCCTGCAACCTTTAATGAAGCGTGGTCTGACGACCGCGTGTTTGCTTATCTCAATTGCTTGCCACCCGATGGCGAAAGCGCTGATTTTTATGTGTTGTACACTGCCTACAAACATATGCGTCCGTTTGACTTTGAGCGTTTGCTGACCCGCTTTAAGGCTGATGGTCGCAATGTCAACGCCACCAACCGTGATGGGCAGACCTTGGCGCAAGCGATTGCACCACACGCGCAGCAAAGCGTACCGTTTATTGAGCTGCTCAATCAATTTGCAGCGTAAGTAAAGGGGCGTGATGCCCCTTTTTGATATTTGAGAAATAGATGAACAGATTAAAGGGCTATACTTTTGCTTTAATTTTTTTGATTGCTGGTTTTGCAGTGATCGCGCTGTCTATTGATTTGGGCGGCTTTGTTGTGACACATCCAGCTGTCGTGTCGTGGTTCGAAGCGAAACGGATTTCGGTCTATTGGATTGTGGATACACTACGGTTGGCGACGTTGATTGGATTGATCTGTGGCTATATCAGCCTAAAGATGAAACGCTCAGCAAATCCTTTTATATTGATCACATTGCTACTGATATGGGATGTGCTTCTGATGAGCCACCACTACCCTTCAGTCCCACGCCAAGACATTGGTTATTTTTATCGTATTCCTGAAGGTCAATCGATTACTTATCCGAAATATCCCAAATCCGCTCAACACACAGGGCACTGATGTACCCTGTGTATTTGATCTTAATAGGCTAAGCGCTGTTTAATTTCAGCAGACAATGGATATTCTCGTTCCTCTAGTACCTGTGGAAAGGTCTTCGATTTTTGCCGTGATCGAAAAACATGTTGCTCTCCAAATAAAAAGCCAGCTGCTTGGCTGGCTGTTTGTACAGGTTTAATTATACCAAAATATCGCGTTTGCCGCTTGCACTCATCGGACTCACAATCCCTGCGGCTTCCATCGCATCGACCAACCGCGCGGCACGGTTATAGCCCAAGCTAAATTTGCGCTGAATCGACGAAGCCGATACTTTACGCGTTTCAAGCACAAAGGCCACCACCTGATCATACATTGGGTCGCGCTCAGGGTCGCTGCTGCCATCGGACTCAAAGCCTGCTTTGCCCCCACCCCCGCTGCCTTCGTCGTCAAAACCACTCAAGATATCATCGACATAATCAGGACTCCCCCGCTCACGCCACGCGTCACAAATGCGGTTGACCTCATCATCACTGATAAATGCGCCATGCACCCGTTCAGGTTCGATTTTACCCGGCCCCAAAAATAGCATATCGCCATGCCCCAGCATGTCCTCTGCCCCACCGGCATCCAAGATGGTGCGTGAGTCGATCTTGCTGTTGACGCGCAAGGCAACCCGTGTGGGGATGTTGGCTTTGATCAAACCGGTAATCACATCTACCGAGGGACGCTGGGTAGCGAGCATCAAGTGAATCCCTGCGGCACGAGATTTTTGCGCCAATCGGGTGATCAACTCTTCGGCTTTTTTGCCCACTTGCATGATCATGTCGGCAAATTCGTCGGCGACAATCACAATCAATGGCAACGGCTTGAGGCGTGGCGCACGATCTTGGGTGGCGCTGTCTTCTGGCTTCCACAGGGGATCAATCAAATCTTCACCGCGCTCATTGGCTTCCATGATTTTGCGGTTAAATTCGTCGATTTTGCGCACCTTAAACAAGGTCATCAGCTTGTAGCGACGCTCCATCTCGCCCACCGACCAATTGAGTGCACTGACTGCATCTTTCATATCCGTCACGACTGGCGTGAGCAAATGCGGAATATCGCCGTAGTTGGCAAGTTCAAGCTGTTTGGGGTCGATCAAAATCAAGCGCAATTGCTGAGGCGTGTATTTGAGTAGCATGGAGAGCAACATGGCGTTGACTGCAACTGATTTACCCGAACCCGTCGTGCCTGCCACCAGCATATGCGGTGCTTTGGCCAGATCCGCAAGGACAGGGCGACCGGCAATGTCTTTACCCATCGCCATTGAAATCAGCGCTGCCGGATCGCGGTAGGTGGGGGTCTGTAGCAACTCAATCAGACGCACCATCTCACGGGTTTTGTTGGGCACTTCAATGCCAATATACGGTTTACCGGGGATTACTTCGACCACACGCACCGATGCCATCGACATCGAACGTGCCAAATCACGAGAAATATTGGTGACTTTGCTGGCTTTTACACCCGGTGCAAGCTCTAGCTCAAAACGTGTCACCACAGGGCCGGGCTGAGCTTCAACCACTTTGGCTTTGATATTAAACTCTTGCAGCTTGATCTCGAGCAATTCAGACAGGCGCTCAAGCTCTTCTTCGGTGTAGCTCGGTTTGCGGTTGGGATCGGGCAAATCCAGCAAATCCATACTCGGTAGTGGTGATAGTCCAGCACGTTTTTCAGCCACAGCTAACGCACGCGACATCACTCGGCCATGACTATCAGTCAGTGGCGCAGACCAATCCTCTGCTGGCTCAACGGCTGTATCAGGTACATCGTCTTCAAGGTCAATCTCATCGTCAGGCACCTCTGCGGTGAGGAGCACAGGTTCGGGCGCAACAATCGCGATTTTCAGCCCTGAAGCACTGATTGGCTCATCTATCGGCTCCATACTGTTTACGACCACAGTCGTCGTCTCAATCTCTTCTACGACAATCTCATCTGGCGCTACATGCTCATCTTTCTGCTGGACAGCCGTCACCGTCAAGGCTGGTACATCTTCTTCTGGATCAATAGTTGGGATCGGTTGATCTTGATCAAGATGGGTTGGCTCAATGACCGGCGCAAGGGCAACCATCGGAGCTGGAGCTGGAGCTGGAGCTGGAGCTGGAGCTGGAGCTGGAGCTGGAGCTG
>CALFYA010000276.1 GCA_937952925.1 uncultured Moraxellaceae bacterium | reverse complement strand
AACCATTATTTGCAAACAGAAAGAAAACAGGAAAGACAGTTGGTATCTGCGTATCTATCGTGGTAACTGCAGTTCTCAGCTCTCTGGTTGTTACAACAGCAGGACTTGTGATCATGCTTGGATATAATTTCTATGCGATCATGCCCGGAAGACTGGTACAGTTTGTAATTATGATCCCGATTTACTGTGTATTAACATGTCTGCTGTATTTCAGTCCGCTGACAGCAATGGTGGTAGGTAATACATCACCTGCAGTGCTGAAAAACAAAACAGTATAATTGAGTTACTGTTCACACACCACTATTCCGCGAGGTGTTTTGGCATGAATATGCCAAAATCCCGAGACATACAAGCCAAAATTCCATTGCCGCAGGCAATCTGGAATGAATTTTGGCTACGTTACTGTGAACGGAGTGAACAGTAACGATTATTGTGAATTCTTTATGAATAAACTTGTTTTTAAATGTGCAAAGTGTTACAATATTTTGGAAAATAGTGCGCGTTATACCGATCAAGGCGGGGTGGTGCGCATCAGTAGTCGGGTGAGCCGTGATCGCTGGTATTGTGTGATTGAAGATAGTGCACCGAGTGTGCCTACCGAATTGCTCTCTCGTTTGGGGGAGCGGTTTTTTCGGGTGGATGCATCACGGCAACGTGCCACAGGGGGCAGTGGTTTGGGATTGGCGGTCAGTCGCCAATTGGTGATCGCACAAGCGGGTGAGTTGCAATTTGCCGCATCAGCGCTTGGCGGCATTGCGGTGAAGATCAGTTTGCCAATCGTGACATGAGGAGGTCAAATGAGTCAGCGGATTTTAATCATTGAAGATGAAGTCGAATTGGCCGCGCTGATGCAAGATTATTTGCGTCAATCGGGCTTTGCGGTCAGTCATTATGCCGATGGTGCAGAGGGCTTTGCCGCAGTGCAGGCCGAGCGCCCCGATTTGATCGTGCTGGATTTGATGCTACCACGCATGGATGGTTTGGTGATTTGTCGTGAGGTGCGCCGGTTTTCGGGTGTGCCGATCATCATGGTGACGGCGCGCAGTGAAGAAATCGACCGTTTGCTGGGTCTAGAAGTGGGCGCGGACGATTATCTGTGTAAGCCATTTAGCCCGCGTGAGCTGGTGGCGCGAGTCAAAGCGATTTTGCGCCGGAGCCAAGCCGATGGCACTGTGCAGTTGTTGCAGCTTGATGAGACGCAACAACGGGTATGGGTAGAAGGCAAAGCCGTCACCCTCACCCCATCTGAATTTGCCATTTTGCATCTGCTGTGGCGGCAGCAAGGCCATGTGTTTTCACGCGCCAGATTGCTCGATGCAACTAGCCCCGACAATCTGGATGTGACCGACCGTGTGGTCGATAGCCACATCAAAAACATCCGCCGTAAACTCAATGAGGTCGCGCAGCCAGTCGGCTACGACAAGCAAGAATGGATTGAATCGGTGTATGGGGTGGGTTATCGCTTGGCTGATGTGGGGCAGTATCGCAAGGGGTGATTTTTAAAAACAAGGGATTAGATGGGGTAAAGTGTGCCACACGCACCGTCATTCCCGCTGGTGCAGGAATGACATCAGGCGCTGATCATTGATTTGTTAAGGTTTGACCTGTATTTCCATCTGTTCAGGTGTCAGGCTCAGTGGCAACTCTTCGCCTTCACTGCGCGCAATGACCACGGCTGCCACTGCATCGCCCCAGATGTTCACTGTGGTGCGGCACATATCCAAGATGCGATCCGTCACCAAAATCAAGCCAATCGCTTCGGCAGGCAAACCGACCATACCCAAAATCAACGTAATCGCCACCAAAGACGCTGCGGGCACAGCCGCCACCCCAACCGAGGTGAGGAGCGCGGTGAGCACAATCAAAAACTGTGTGGTCAGGCTCAGATCCATGCCATAGGCTTGGGCAATAAACACCACCGCCACGCACTCATACAAGGCTGTGCCATTCATATTGACGGTTGCGCCGAGCGGCAACACAAAGCTGGTGATCTTGGTGGAGACACCAGCGCGTTGTTGCAAACATTCCATATTGAGCGGGAGCGCGGCGGCGGAGCTGGCCGACGAAAACGCGGTGAGCAGTGCTGGAGACATGGCTTGGATCATCCGTGTGGGTGAACGCTTTGCCATGTATTTGATACATA
>CALFYA010000275.1 GCA_937952925.1 uncultured Moraxellaceae bacterium | reverse complement strand
GACAACAATACAGCCATCAGAAGGTGTTTCATGTGCGGCTCACTCGATAGATTGCCACCTCACCCAACAAGTTGGGCAGGTGCTTCATGAAAAAATTGCCTTGCTGGTCGCCGTCGACCGCAAGCCGATTAATGATTCGAATTTGATGCGCGGTGCACAGCGCCTCAAAGTCCCGAAAAGTACACAAATGAATGTTGGGCGTGTCATACCACATGTATGGCAACGCATCCGATACCGGCATCTTGCCGCGCAGTCCCAAATAGCTGCGGGTTTTCCAGTGGGCAAAATTGGGGAAGGTAATAATGGCTTCCCGTCCCACCCGTACCATATCGAGCAACAACTGATCGGGTGCTTGTACAGCCTGCAAAGCTTGTGCCATCACCACAAAATCAAAGCTCTGATCGGCAAAGCGCCCCAGTCCTTGATTCAAATCCTGTTCGATAATCGACAAGCCCCGCCCAATCGCGGTGGTGATCTTGTCGGGATCAATCTCGACCCCATAGCCGCGCACCCCAAGTTTGCGCTGCATATGTGCCAAGAGTTCACCATCGCCACAGCCCAAGTCAAGTACCCGCGAATTGGGTTTGATCCAGCGCTCAGCTAACCGTTGATCAAGACGCATGGCGGCTACCCTCATGTGGGAGTAAAAACGCCCGTAATGCATTGACGTAGCGTGGAATCGGGAACAAAAACGCATCGTGGCCTTGGGGCGCGTCAACATTGATGTAGCTGACATGCTGACCATTGGCGATTAAGGCATCGACGATTTCTTCGGAGCGACTTGGGGCAAAGCGCCAATCGGTGGTAAATGCCACCACCAAAAAGCGACAAGTGGCTCGCGATAAGGCGGTTTGCAGACTTTCGCCATACTCACGCGACGGATCAAAATAATCCAAGGCCTTGGTCATAATCAAATAAGTATTTGCATCAAAATTTTTACTAAACTGCTCGCCTTGATAGCGCAGATAGCTTTCGACTTGAAATTCAACATCATAGCCATACAAAAATTTGCCAGATTTCAGATCACGGCCAAATTTTTGTTTCATGGCTTCGTCGGTGAGGTAAGTCAAATGCCCAACCATCCGTGCCAAAATCAAGCCACGACGCGGATAAGTGTCGTGCTCAAGGTAGCGTCCACCATAAAAATCAGGATCAGACAGAATCGACTGACGCGCCACTTCATTGAAGGCAATATTTTGTGCGGAGAGTTTGGGCGTGCTGGCAATCACCACACAATGGCGTAGCCGCTCGGGGTAATCCACCGCCCATTGCTGTGCTTGCATACCGCCCAAGCTGCCCCCCACCACCGCATGCCACACCGCAACACCCAAGCGATCCGACAATAAGGCTTGTACCCGTACCCAATCCCGCACGGTGACCAGCGGAAAATCAGGGCCATAGATGCGACCGGTTTCGGGATTGATACAAGTGGGGCCAGTCGAGCCATTACAGCCGCCGATATTATTGAGCGACACCACAAAGAAATGCTCGGTGTCGATGGCCTTGCCACGCCCAATACAGCTGTCCCACCAACCCGCTTTGCTATCGTTGTCGTGATACACCCCTGCGGCATGATGATTGCCCGACAGCGCGTGACAAATCAAAATCGCATTGGAGGCATCTGCGTTAAGCGTGCCATAGGTTTCAATCATCAACTCAAAACGCGGTAATGTGCGTCCACATTCGAGCAATAACGGTTGCTCAAAGCATTCACGCCGTGGCGTGACTATTCCAACTGAATCAGCAGCAATCACCACGATGGGTTTCGACCTTGCCAAATAAAAACACAACCTTCGAGTGTACGGTGCGCACTGACATGGGGCAAGGGGTGCAATTTGCGATTTGCCGGTCTATAGTCGAATCCTGATTCAAATCACAGCAGGACAGCAGATGACCTATCACTATAATACCTTGGCGGTCAGCAACGATGCAGGGGTGTGCACCCTGACCCTCAATCGCCCTGAGCAGATGAACTCGTTTACGGTGGAAATGGCCAACGAACTCGTCGATTTTTTTCAGCGTGCCAGTGACGACGACGAGATTGGGGCGATTGTGGTGACCGGTGCAGGCCGTGCGTTTTGTGCCGGTATGGACTTGTCGCGTGAAGGCAATGTGTTTGGCCTTGATGAAAGCCTACAGCCGA
>CALFYA010000274.1 GCA_937952925.1 uncultured Moraxellaceae bacterium | reverse complement strand
AAAGCAACACATCTCAATGCGTTATTAGAGCAAATTGACCATATTGAATCATTGCCGATTGAAAAGACTTTAGTCCATATCATAGATCGAGAAGGAGATTCTATTGCTCATCAGCGTCTGCTCAATGAGAAGGGCTATCAATTTCTGATTCGAGGTAAAGAAGCCAATACCGTTGAATATCAAGGTAAGATATTAAAAATAGAAGACGTTTCCGCTCAAGTACCTACTCAAGAAGTCAAGCAGATTCAGTACAAAGGAGCCATAGCTTATCTGCATGTTGGTGAAACAAGCATCCATATTATCCGATCAGCCAAACCCAAAACACTCGATCATCAAGGCAAGAGGGTCTTGCCACAAGTTGGAGATCCACTCCATCTTCGTTTGATTGTTGCAGTTGTTACAGATCATGCTGGCAAAACACTGGCGCGCTGGTCATTGCTGAGTAATGTGTCATATGAAATTGATAGTGTTGAGCTTTCGAGATGGTATTATTGGCGCTGGACAATCGAGAGTTATTTTAAACTGCTAAAACAAGCAGGCTACGATCTAGAGTCGTGGTTGCAAACCACCCCCCAAGCCATTTTAAGAAGACTCCTGATTGTCAGTATGGCATGTGTGTTGATATGGCGCATTCAACGTGCTCAAGATGAGCAGAGTCTTAGAGTGAGAACTTTTCTCACCCGACTTTCAGGTCGACAGCAAAAGCGAAATCGTGTAGAAAGCGCCCCTTCTTTACTGGCGGGACTTTCAATCCTGTTAAATAGCTTGCAGCTACTGACTGAGTACTCAGAAACTGAACTCAAGGTGATGGCTAGAATGGCTATAGGTTACTCATGAGTTGTGTAGATACCTATGTTATATAAGCGAGGTTGATAAAAACCCAAAAACATCCATCATCTTTGGGTGCACGTTACCGATCAGATCAGTTAGCCTAACAGTATTGGAAGCCATTGGAGTCACATCGTGACGACCGCAACCCTTGCAGCGGAATATCCGCTATTTTTGGCTGGTAAAGCCCACACCACAGGCGATTGGCTTGCGGTGACCGACAAATACCACGGACAGGTGGTCAGCCGTGTCGCTCTGGCCGACGCCGCACAGATTGATCAAGCGATTGCCGCTGCTGTGGCTGCCGAAAAACCAATGGCTGCTCTCAAAACCTATCAACGCCAAGCGATTTTATTGCACTGTGTCAAACGCTTTCGCGAGCGTTTTGATGAGCTTGCGCATGTGCTGGTGGTTGAAGGTGGCAAGTCGATCAGCTCAGCCAAAGGCGAAGTCAATCGCCTGATTAGCACCTTCCAGCTCGCCGCTGATGCGGTCACTCAACTGGATAAAGGCGTAGTCATGCCGCTGGATGTGACTGAAGTGGCGGCGCGCTATCGCGGCATGGTGCAACGTGTGCCAATTGGGGCGTGCTCGCTGATTAGTCCGTTTAATTTTCCGCTCAATCTCACCGCGCACAAGATTGCGCCGGCGATTGTGGCCGGTTGCCCATTTGTACTCAAACCAGCCAGCCTGACGCCGATTTCTGCCTTGATCATGGGTGAAGTGTTGGCCGAAAGCGGCTTGCCTGAAGGCGCGTTTTCGATTTTGCCGTGTCATCGCGATGGTGCGGATTTGTTTGTGACCGATGACCGCTTAAAATTGCTCAGTTTTACCGGCTCAGATCAAGTGGGCTGGGCAATGAAAGCCCGCGCAGGGCGCAAAAAAGTCGTGCTCGAACTCGGTGGCAATGCGGCGGTCATGCTCGAACCCGATGCCGATATTGATGCAGCGTTAGATCGTTTGATCACCGGTGCATTTATCCAATCGGGTCAGGTGTGTATCAGCGTACAGCGCATTTTGGCACACCAAGAGATCTATGATGAACTCAAAACCAAATTTGTGGCACGCGCTGCACAGCTCACGCCTGCCGATCCACAACTGGCGAGCACCGTGATTGGCCCCATGATCAAACAGCAAGAAGCCACACGGCTCAAAGGTTGGATTGATGATGCGGTGGCGCGTGGCGCAAATCTGCTGTGCGGTGGTGGCTTGGACGGCGTGATGCTCGAAGCCACCGTGCTCGAAAACGTACCACATGATTGCGATGTGGTGGTCAACGAAGCCTTTGGCCCTGTGGTGGTGCTGGAAAAATACGCCAGCTTTGACGAGGGCTTGGCACGGGTCAACGACAGCCGTTTTGGCTTGCAAGCGGGCTTGTATACCCAAAACCTCAATAAAATGCTCAAGGCATGGGACACCCTGCATGTGGGCGGTGTGATCATCAACGATGTGCCCACCTTCCGTGTGGATAACATGCCGTATGGTGGGGTCAAAGACAGTGGTCTAGGCCGCGAAGGCATCCGCGCTGCGGTACTCGATATGACCGAAGAGCGCATCTTGGTGATTTGCGAACCCAAAATCTGAGGTCATTGAGGAGTTTTGGGTACCAAGGCTCCTCAAACCGCTACACTGTATTGTTCATGTTTACTCTACACTTGACTGACCAAAAAATGCTGCACGAACAGCACCCGATCACAAACACGCACATGGTGAGTCATGTTTAGTCCAGATCAACTCAAAGCCCTACAACGCGCCCTACACGCCTTGAAGCTCTATGACGGCAATATCGACGGTATTGTTGGATCACAAACTCTGCTTGCCGTCGAAAAATTTGCCGCGTTGTATGCGCCCGCCAATCCCATTTTGCCACCGCCTGACCCTGAACCAACCACCGCATCACCCATCACCACTGAGCAAGACGGTGAAGGCGCTTCTATTGACCAAGCTTTGATTTTTACCCTCAAAAACGAAGGGGGGTTTAGTCATCATCCCAATGATCGGGGCGGTGCAACCAATCGTGGCATTACAGCTGCGACCTTAGCGAGGTTTTTGGGGAAACCGTCGGTATCGGTGCAAGAGGTCAAAGATCTGGATTACGCCACCACCACCCAAATCTACAAACGCTTTTACTGGGATGTGATGAATCTTGATCAAGTGTTTGATCAAGGGATTGCCACCGCGCTATTTGATATGGGCGTACTGTGTGGGACAGGGACAGCAACGCGCTTATGTCAGGAAGTATTGGGCATCACGCCTATCAGCACGGCAATGCATCAACAGGTGATTGACGCGCTCAATGCCAGTACCGATGACGTGTTTATTCCGGCATTTGCTGCACGTCATCGGCAACGGTTTGAACAGATTGTCAAAAACAATCCCTCGCAGCAGGTGTTTTTAAAAGGCTGGCTCAATCGTGCCAATCGACTGCTCAGTTTGGTGAGCAGTGATGTTGCTCCTGATCCAACGACCAGTATCCCCACCCCACCCGATCGTCTACAACAAGCCCAAACTCAACTGCATCGTTTGGCTCAATCGGTCAACCTCCCCACCGCCGACATTGATCGGATGATCGCTGATCAAGCTCAACATGCGACCGGACGAGTACCTCGCTATTGGGCAGTGTTTCGCATCCGCCAACATTCCAAACAACCGCGCTTGTTTGTATTGGATTGGATCGAACAACAGGTGACCGCTTATTACGCCACTCACGGCAAAAACAGCGACCCCAACCACGATGGACTAGCCACCGAGTTTTCTAATCAAGTCGGTTCGCTCAAAAGTGCACTGGGGCTGTATCGCACCGCCGAAACGTATCAAATGGCCAAGCATGGCCGCGCCCTCCGCCTAGATGGTTTGGAAGCCAGCAATAGCAACGCCCGCCAACGTGGCATCGTGCTGCATGGCGTCCCCTATGCCAATGCCGCGTATGTGCAAAAACATGGCAAGTGTGGTCGCTCCAACGGCTGTCCTGCCGTAGATGAAGCGATTGCACAAGCCTTGATTGATCAACTCAAGGGCGGTTCGCTGCTCTTATTGGTTTAGGATCTGTTGATGTTTCAGTCGTGATCGCGACGTATTACAAGGCGTGGTGGAGCTGCCCTATTCAGCCCACCATACATAGGTCGCCGAACGCTACACACAAAAAAAAGCCGCAAATGCGACTTGTGCGCCTAGTCTCGAGATTAAGCGGGTTCCTACGCCCGTCACCAGATTTTGCTGGTGAACGAAAATCATCGAAGACTTGGGGAGGGGGTGTAAAGTTTTTTAGCAGTATCGTTGCAGAAGCGAAAACCATCATTTATAGTAGATATTAATTAATTTTGATAGGAAAATTAAAAATGTTTGAGGATTTTATCCGCCAATATTCGAGCTTACAGAAAAGTATGATTGAGTATAAGTGGAATGGTCACACTGGATATGATGAATGGGATGATGAAAACAGAGAGTTCCGTCAAAAAATTATTGAGCGTGTGCTTGTTCAAAAAATCATTGCTCCTGATGTTCTTATCAGGGACTTATTTGAAATTGAAGCTATTTTTTCCAGAGAGGCATTTGGCGCAGGTGCAACACTAGAGGAATTGGGAAATTTGTTGCTTCATCAAACAGGTACTAAATTTATTGCGGATTATTTTATTGGTAAGGGGCAGTCCTTTGACACCGAAAATACCGTTATTCCTTATGGTGTATCTATTGCAGTTTTGGAGAAAGTCCTTCAGGATTTATACGAACAAAATCATAGAGTTGCTACAGACGCGAATAAAGATATTGAATGGTATATTTCATACTTTGAGGATCATATTCAGAGTCGTAAGCTAAATCAGGCTTAAAGTTGTCTTGGGGTGATGTATGAACATTGAAGCAGGCTATTGGTTTTTGGATGAAGTGATAGGTTTGCCAATAAAAAATCAGATGTATGAGGTATATATTGATGCTGATAATATTTTAGATGAAAGCGTGATCCATTACATTTTTCTGTATCCACCATACTCTGAGATCAATGGGTGGGATGATATAGACAATGAAATTGAAAGTACAAAAATTGTAGCGTGTAAATTAAAGCTGATAGAGAGCTATCCTTTTAGCAATGCTCACGCAAATCAGTTAATTTCAAGAAATATTGTTCCAAAAAGAGCAAAAAAATATCAAGCTAACATCATGAGTATTTCACCATTTTTAAGTTTTTGTCAGTGCTACTCTGGTGATGATAACTTTTATTTATATAGGATTCAAGATAAAGATCAATCTTTTATGTGTTGGGAAAAGTCTAGGTCTTATCAAAAAATAAATTTTTCAGAGGATTTGATTTATTTGTCAGGAAGTGCGTCCGAGCAACAGTTCGCCACATTAATCGAAATAAAAGACAATAAATACTTTATTAAATTCCATGAATATCACAACCCTGCGACAGATGAAATAGTAGTCATTAACTACCAGTTACAAGGAGATGAATTGCGGTTTTTTAAGCGTATATTGCAAGTATAATACAAACCTTATATAGATTAATTTTTCAAAAATCTGGCGTTACAATAGTAACGCCAGACTACTGACGGAATTATGCTGATCTGAGCTTAGCAAAATAAAACCCATCACCGCCGTCTTCATGCGAGAAGCATTGTTTCCCATGAAGGCGCGTTTCACCCTAGTTGCCCTCAAGTTTGACCTCTTGCGCATCGGGTGTACGTGCCAAAAACGCTGCGATTTGCTGCTCATTTTCAGCCTAGATGACAGACCATCGCTCATCCGTGATTTGTACATTTAGTACACCAAGTCAAAGCTTTAATCATCGGCTGATTTTTTGATTTTATTACAACCCACCATTAATACGCTGCTGCCGAATCGCATTAAACAACATCAAAATCACCACGGCACCCAATACCGACATGATCCAACCAGCTTGTTCCCCTTGCTCATAAAAGCCCAAAAACCGCCCCGTCACTTCCGCAAATAGTGCACCAGCAATCCCCAAGCCTGCGGTGAGCCAAAAGCCGAGCTTGTCATCACCGCGATGCAACGCGCGTGCAATCAGCCCAACAAAAAAGCCAATAAACAAGGTGGTGAGTAGTGTCCACATAGCACGCTCCAAAAGATCAGTGAGCAAACTTCAACGATTCAGTAAATTGTAAAGTGTCGGTTTGCCAAGATCTGTGCAAGATCTGCATACAGGCAGTGAATATCCTGCCTGTAATCGTGTAGAAACGGCCTTTAATCGCGCTTTCTGCTGCGTTTTGTATCAGCCTTGCAATGCGGCTAGCAGTTTTTGATGTAAGCCACCAAAACCACCGTTGGACATGATCACCACCGCGTCACCGTCGCGTGCCTCTTGCACGATCCGCGCAATAATCTCATCTAAGCTACTGAGCACTTGTGACGGATTGGGCGCTGCGGCAATCACAGGACTCAAGTCCCAATCTAGACCTGCCGGTTGGTACCAAATCACCTGATCGGCCACACGCGCCGAATGCGCAAGGCCATCTTTGTGGCTGCCCATCCGCATGGTGTTGGAGCGTGGCTCAATAATCGCCCACAAACGGCGCTCGCCGAGTTTTTTGCGCGCACCATCAAGCGTGGTATCAATTGCAGTGGGGTGATGGGCGAAATCATCGTACACTTCAATGCCACGCACGGTGCCGAGCAGCTCCATCCGGCGCTTGACCCCACCAAAGTTGGACAGCGCCGCACACGCCACCTGTGGATCAACCCCCACATGCGCCGCTGCCGCAATACAGGCAATCCCGTTGGCGACGCTATGACGGCCACTCATGTTCCAATTGACCTCACCAACCAATTCACCTGCGCGATACACGGCAAAGGCACTGCCATCGGCACTGTGTAGCTTCGCTTGCCAACCGGCGTCCGAGTCGATACCAGTGCGCACCACTGGCGTCCAGCAGCCCATACCGAGCACTTCATCAAGAGCCGGTTCGTTGTTGGGCACAATCACTTGACCGCTTTGTGGGATGGTGCGTACCAGATGGTGAAATTGCTTTTGGATGGCTGCGAGATTGTCAAAAATATCGGCGTGGTCAAATTCAAGGTTATTTAAAATCGCAGTGCGCGGATGGTAATGCACAAACTTGGAGCGTTTATCAAAAAACGCCGAATCATATTCGTCGGCTTCGACCACAAAATAATCACCGCCCAAACGTGCGCTTTGACTAAAGCCGAGTGGTACACCGCCAATCAAAAAACCAGGGTTTAAGCCAGCTTGCTCGAGCACCCATGCCAGCATGGTGGTGGTGGTGGTTTTGCCATGCGTGCCTGCCACGGCAAGTACGTGTTTGTTGGGCAAAATATAACGCGCCAAAAACTCAGGGCCTGAGGTATACGGCAAGCCTTGATCCAGCACATATTCCACCGCAGGGATGCCGCGTTTCATGGCGTTGCCGACAATCACCAGATCGGGATGTGGCTGCAAGTGGCTCGCGTCATAGCCTTGCATCAGCGCAATCCCTGCCGACTCAAGCTGTGTGGACATCGGTGGATAGACGTTTTGGTCGGAACCGGTCACAGTGTGCCCCAGCTCACGAGCCAAGAGCGCAAGCGATCCCATAAATGTGCCACAAATGCCCAGAATATGCAGATGCATGACCGACGCTCCCTTGAAATACGATTTACATTGACGGCGCAAACGATAGCAAGGCAGCCTGACAAAAGATACTGTTGCGATGCAAAGTTGTGAGGAGTCAATCGTATGTGGTCAGCATTGCCAATTTGGGCGTTACCGCTGTTTTTTCTGATCATTTCCAATTGCTTTATGACCTTGGCATGGTATGGGCATCTCAAGTTTTTGCCGCATGATGCACCCCTGTGGCAAGCCGTGCTGATGGGCTGGGGATTGGCGTTTTTTGAGTATGTGTTTATGGTGCAAGCCAATCGGCTGTTTCATGCTCAAGGCATCTCGCTTGGACAAATGAAAATCACCCAAGAAGTGGTCACGTTGCTGGTGTTTGTGCCGTTTATGATTTTTTTATTTAAACAGCCGTGGAAATGGGATTATTTGTGGGCGGG
>CALFYA010000273.1 GCA_937952925.1 uncultured Moraxellaceae bacterium | reverse complement strand
CGTGTATGGGCGTATGGATGGTGGGGCGTGGTTTGCAGCTTCCGATCTGGGGGCGGGTTGTTGCGTTGATCTGTTTGTTTATTCCACCCGCCAATCTGGTGATTCTATTGTCGCTCAGCATTCGTACCACCAGCGCGCTGCGTGATGCGGGGTATGATGTGGGATTGTTTGGTGCGCGTTAGAGCCGTATCAGTACGACCGTTTTAAGCCGGTCAAATACGCCCGCAATGCTGCCGGTTGTAGCGGTTTTTTCAAAAACACCGCACCGGCGTCTTTGACGCGTTTGGGCAGCTCCGGATCGCTATCGGCAGTGATCAAGGCCGCTGCCGTGCCAATCGGCACGTACTCTTCGAGCACCTCCACGCCGAGCACCGCATCATCCAAATGCTGATCAATCAGCCAGACATCTGCGGGGTGCTGTGTGTTGAGCTCAAGCGCTTGTGCCAGATGCGTGGCACACATCACCGTACAGCCCCAACGTCCGAGCAGTTGGGTCATGCCGTCCAAAATATCGCGGTCGTTGTCGAGACACAGCACCCGAAGCCCTTGTAGCGGCTGTTTGGGAGCAACAACGGGTAGGGGCGTGATCATGGGGGTGGCTTTGGAGGCGGTCAGCCAAAAACACGAGCCTTTGCCCACCACTGAATGTAATTGTAAGTCGTAGCCCAAGCGTTTCGCCATACGCAACGTAATGGCAAGGCCAAGCCCCAAGCCTTGCTCACCCCACGGCGAGGCGTGTTGACCGCGTTGAAATTCATCAAAAATTTTATGCTGTTGTGAAGGATCAATGCCCATGCCGGTATCCCACACGGCCATCCGCCAATGCTCGCCTTGCGCCCGCACCCCCATCACCACCCGACCACTCGCGGTATAGCGTAGCGCGTTGCTCAGCAGGTTTTGCAGCATACGCCGTAGCCACTGCGCATCGCCGCGTACCCATGCGCCTGAGCGATGAATGCGTAGTTTGATCCCGCGCTGTGCCGCAATCGGTGCGTACTGGGCTTCAAGATCAGCAAGAAGCGGATCAAGTGCGATGGTGTCAAGTTGTGGCTGGATGCTAGCGGTATCAAGGCGCGCAATGTCGAGCAGTGCAGACAAAATACTTTCAGCCCCATGCAAGGAGCGGTCGAGCTGTTGTACCAAATGGGTGGCGTCGTCGGGCAGGGCGCAATCTTGTAGGCTGGCGGTAAATAGCCGCGCCGCATGCATCGGTTGGAGCAGATCATGACTCGCTGCCGCGACAAAACGGCTTTTCGATAGATTGGCGGTGTCGGCGAGCTGGCGGGCTTGCGCTTGTTCGGTGAGGGCATGCTCAAGCTGTTCGGTGCGTTCTAGCACCCGTTGTTCCAATGCCGCTTCGGTTTGGCGAAACGCGGTAATGTCGGCAAACGTGGTGACAAAGCCGCCACCAGCAATCGGTTGCCCGCGCATTTCAATCACCAAACCATCTTGGCGCACCCGTTCAAACACATGCGGATTACCCAAACGCATCCAATACAGCCGTTTTTCAATATGTGATTCGACGCTGCCATCACCGCATTGACCGCGCTCAGCATTGAAGCGAATCAAATCGGCAATTGGGCAGCCGACATAGACCAAATCGACAGGATAATCAAATAGCTCCAGATAACGCCGATTCCATGCCACCAAGCGCAAATCGGCATCGACCACACTGACCCCTTGGCTCATATGATCCATCATGGTGGCAAGCAACGCTTGATTAAAGCGTTGCCACTGTGACGCATGATCGAGCAAGCCCGCCACCTCTGCCACCCCCAAGCCTTGATCGCGTAGCGCGGTGGTCAGCAAGGTACGCGCCGAAGCCGAACCAATCGCACCAGCGAGCAGTTGCTCGGTCATCCGCCACCAGCGCCCATCGGCAGGGGTATTGAGATCTAGCATTTCGCCGCGTTGTTCGGCGTGTTCGGCAAAGGTACGTCGAGTGACGTCTGTGCCATTGATGCGTTCGGCCAACACATACAAATCATGCAAGCGAAAGCGACTCGGCGCGGTTTGCTGTGAAATATATTCGGCCTGATCGGGTTGTTCTTCGGGCTGCAAAAATGGCAGTGCCTGCATTTGCTCGCGCACGGTGGGGCGAAATTTGAGCGACACGCCGATATACAACAACACATTGACCGACAACGACCACAGCACGCCATGCGTAAGCGGATCTAAACCATGACTGCCGAGCAAGGCTTCGGGTTTGAGTAAACCAATCCCAAAAATACCGTGTTCGAGCCAAGCAGCATCGCCCACGCCCAAGCGAATCAGTGCCGGAAACAGCAGGGTAAAGCCCCACAAGGCAAAACCCACCGTCAGACCCGCCATCACCCCGATTTTGCTGCCGCCACGCCAATACACCCCGCCAATCAACGCAGGAGCAAACTGTGCGACCGCGCCAAATGCCAACAAGCCAATGCTCGCTAGTTGCGACATGCCATCGAACAGTCGATACATGCCGTAGCCCATCAGCATCAGGCCAAGCAAGGATAAACGTCTGATCCAACGCACAATATTGACCAGTTTTTGCTCGTCGTGTTTGAGCCAGCCGAGCCGCCACAGTGCAGGCAACACCAAATCATTGCTGATCATGATCGACAAGGCGACGCTCGCCACCAGCATCATGCCGGTGGCAGCCGAAAAGCCACCCAAAAACGCCACCAATGCCAACGCGGTTTGGTTTTGCGACAGTGGCAACAGCAACACCGCCATATCCAGATCGGACAACAGCTCAGGGTGAGTGAGCGCCCATGCGGCAATCGGCAGCACCGCCAACACGGTCAGCAGCAGATACAGCGCAAACAAGCGCCGCGCCGCTTGGACATGCTCAAGCTTGGGGCATTCGACCACACTGACATGAAACTGACGCGGCAAACACAGCATGGCAAGCGCAGCAATCAAGGTTTGCGCCCAAAAACCACTCGGCAATTGGCTTGGTGCAGTGAGTTGATGCAGTGCGGGCAATGCTTGTACAGGCGTATCACGCAGTTGCCACACCGCATACAACGCCACAGCGAGCAGCGCGATCAGTTTGACTGCTGATTCGAGTGCCACCGCCAACATCAAGCCGCCATGTCGTTCGCTGGCTAGCATTTGCCGTGTGCCAAACAACATGGCTAGACCGGCTAAGCCTGCGGTCAAAATCAACACGCCCATACTCGACCAATTGGCAATCGGTTCGCCGGTGGTGCCAATTAGGGTATAGACGCTGGATGAAATCGCACGGAGTTGCAACGCCAAATAGGGCAAAATCCCCATCACTGCGCACACCGTGACCAGTGCCGCAAGGCCGGATGATTTGCCATAGCGGGCTGCCAAAAAATCGGCAATTGAGCTGATCGAGTGGCGTGCGCGGATCAACACCAAACGCCGCCACAAATCATGTCCCCACCACAAAAATAGCAACGGCCCCAGATAAATCGGTAAAAAACTCCAACCATCACGGATGGCTGAACCCACTGCGCCATAAAACGTCCACGAGGTGCAATACACACCTAGGGTCAGTGCGTACAGCCATTGCCGCCCACGCTCGCCAATTCGTGCCGACTGTCGATCGCCAAAAAACGCGCAAGCAAACAGCAGCCCGACATACAGCGCCAGCGCACTGACGATCAGCCAACCATTCATGCTGCTGTTGCCAAGTCCCTGAAGTGGCACTGTTTTGTCCTCATGGTTTTTGTCCTATGCGCTGTAGATGCATCCCATCATACGCCGCGTCATCGACTGTACACGATGCTCTCGACCAAAGTCGAAGTTTCAGCGTGCAGGCCACGCGCTATGTTGGAAGGGTGGAACACTCCCTCAACCTTTCGCATGGAGCGTCGCATCATGAACAACACGATGGACGAAAAACGAGTTCAGGCGATCCTGAACGATGCCGGATTTCAGACGCTCGTGCGTCAGAAGGTGCGGCTTGGGTGGACATTGGCAGCCATTCAGTTGGCGATTTATTTTGGCTTTATTTTGTTGGTGGCACTGTCGCCCGAAACCCTCAAACAATCGCTGTCGGGTGGGGTGACCACCGTCGGTATGCCGGTGGGTGTGGCGGTGATTTTGTCGGCGTTTGTGCTGTCGGGCATTTATGTCTGGTACGCCAACAATCATTTTG
>CALFYA010000272.1 GCA_937952925.1 uncultured Moraxellaceae bacterium | reverse complement strand
AGCTGCTGCCATTGCTCACGCATCGGCTGATAGGCTTTTTGCGATTGATCAAACACACTGAGGCCCTGCGCGGCCAGTTGCGGATATGCACTACGTTCGGTAATCCAAGCGATCGGCGCTTGACCGAGTTCGGCAAAAAAGCCTTGCAGTTGAGCACTACCAATCGCTTGAGGACGCACGCGATTGGCGACCAGATGCAAGGCGACTTTGCCTTTACGCACCCGTTTGATGTCTTCGATGGTTTTGAGAAAGCGCCGTGTGCTATCCACATCAAAAAATGAGGGTTGTACCGGTGTGATGATGGCATGGCTTTCGGCAATCAGTTGCTCAGCTTTCTCGCCAGATAATGCACCTTGCGCATCAATGATCAGCCATTCGGTTTTTTTGGGTGCATCACCAATATGTTTGTCTTGCCGCCAATCGACACCCACAATCGGATGCGCAGTGTCTGGACGTTGTTTGAGCCACTGTAAGGATGATTTTTGTGGGTCGGCATCGGCGAGTGCCACTTTGTAACCCCGTTCGGCAAGTGCGGTGGCCAGTGTGATCGCGACTAAGGTTTTGCCACATCCACCTTTTTGATTGGCGACTAAAATGGTTTTCATCCCTGTGCGGACTCCTCGACAAGACTGATGCAGCGTAACAAATTTTATGCAACATTCGATGACAGTTTTGGGATCGTATCACACGGTTTGAGTCGATGTGGGGCGCTACGCGAGTATCGGAGGGGATATGCGACTGTGGTGGATCATGCTGTTGGTGGTTGCGGGTTATTATGGATGGCAACATGTGCAGCGGACGCAAGTGCATGTTGAATCGATACCAACAGGCTATCAGATCACAACGCTAGAGACCTATACTGGGGTGTTTCGGGTGCTGGGTCGCAAAAACTATAGTACCGGTACCGAAGCGCAGTTCTCTCCAATGGACTTGGCGCTCGGCTGGGATAAGATGGCTGATCCTCAGGTGTATCAGCAGGTGGAGATTAGCCAAAGTAATCGCTGGTATTACTGGCATGTCGATCAATTTCCAATCCCACGTCGGCAGATCGAAACCCAAAGCGCCAATACCCATATCATTCCGGCCACCGCAGCGATTGCCAAGCAACTCGATCAAGTCAAAACCGGTGATTTGATTCGGCTACACGGTGATTTGGTCGAAATCAAAGGCCAAGAGGGTTGGGTGTGGCGTAGTTCGTTGTCACGTGAGGATACCGGACAAGGTGCTTGTGAGGTGATGCGGGTGACTCACATCGATTGGATTGAATCCTAATCTATTGTTGGACAATATTTTTCTGCACAAACACATCAATATGCTTTGATCACTCGATAGATTATCGTTGGGTGAGATCAGCATGCTTGAATGGGTCAAACGATTGCATACACAGCTGCATGAGGGTGCCGAAACCATTGGCAATCTGTTGATGGAAAGCTTCCATCTGATCATGTTGTTTTTGATTGCAATCGCCGTATTTTGGTCAACGGGTGTGGCTTTTGTCGAAATGTTGTCCAAAGGGCATGCCACCATTGATGATATTTTGCTGCTGTTTATTTATTTAGAACTTGGCGCAATGGTGGGGATTTATTTCAAAACCAACCATATGCCGGTGCGGTTTTTGATTTATGTGGGGATTACCGCGCTCACGCGTCTGTTAATTGCAGACATCCAACACACCCATAAACCGAGTATTGGCTTGATTTGGATTGCCCTTGCGACCTTGCTACTGGCGTTGTCTACCTTGGTGATCCGTTATGGTTCGGCCAAATTTCCATCGGCCAAAGGCCGCGATGGGGACAAGTAGTGTTTAGTCCGCTTGCACGACGATCCACCACGACACCGCCTGCTCATCATCAGGCTGGGTCACATCCACACCAATCGCTTGCCAACCTTGAGGTAGCTCTAAGGTCAGATGTTGGAGCAGTTGCTGGGGTGCAAGCGGCGGTGTGGTGTTGATAAAGCCCTGATAATATTCTGGATCATAAAAAATCGTCAGCTCACTTTGGTGTAAGTAAGGCCACACGATCAGGCAGGCCACGCGATAGTAGCGGTGGCTTGGATGAGTGTGTGCAGCAGTCACCAAATGCTGTGCAGCAATCAGCAGCTGCTGTATACAAAAGCGCTGTAGCTCAGGGGTGGTTTGCCGACCTTGCACCATGTGCAGATGCACAGGAATTTTCCAGTGACAAAAGCGTTCATCGGCATGTTGTGCAAAGGTTTGTCCTGTAAAACTGGCTGCCCAACGCGCCAATGCACGCTGGTGGCGGGGGATGTTGCGTAGTTTTTTTTCGGATAAAGCAAATTGACGCATCAAGGTTTCTCGTTAGAGACAGGACTCGCTTGTTTGAGCGTGTTGAGGACAAACTGACGCAGCGTTTGAGGAGTTTTGATCTGAGCGCGCACATCTTTGACAGGTTGTGAGTAATCAATGTCGGGTGAATAAATGGGATCACGAGCGAGTAAGGTTTTTTCTAAAGCATTGGTCTGATTGACAGCGTAGAGAAATGATTTTTCTTGATCTTCAACGATATATTCTTGGGGCGTTAATAACAAGACATAAATATGTTTATAAAAGATGTAAGCAAATAGGTCGTTTTGAGGCAGGATATGGCCTGTCGCATATAAATCTGCAATGCGCAAATAAGCATCAATCGATTTGTGTTCAATGGCTTGTAAGTAATATTCAACCGCCTCAAGCGGTGGCGGATTGACAATTTTGATCAACAAATCACCAAGCGTCAGCATCGCTTCAGCGTGTTGTTGATCAATAGCTTGCAATAGCCAATATTGTGCTTGACCATAGTCAATCGTTGGCGTTGACATGTACATCCTGCCCAAGATGTATTGGGCTTGGGCATCTTTTTGCTCAGCAGCTTTTTTGATCCATTCCAAGGCAAGCTCTGGCTGAGCTTGCTGGAAGTAGGACAACCCGACATGGGTTTGAGATTTAGGGTTGTGTTGCAGCGCTGCTTTTAGATGCCATTGAAAAGAAAGTTCGATTTGATTGAGTTCGTAATACAGTGCGCCAATCAAGAACTGTATATCTGGATCTTGATGATACGGTGAAGCGATCAGATCTTTGATCAGTTTTTCTCGTACGGCGACAGCTTTTTCAACATCATCATTCGCGTTATAAAATGAAATAAGATCCAATGGCGCTCTAAAATAGCCAAAATCAACGGCTTGCTGAATATACGCAATCGCTTTTTTCTCATTAAAAGGAACAACGACACCGCCTAGGTACAGCTG
>CALFYA010000271.1 GCA_937952925.1 uncultured Moraxellaceae bacterium | reverse complement strand
CCACATCAAACGCTTCATTGGGTGAAGTTTTCATGCCAAGATTTTCAACGGCTTGTCGATAGGCAATATATTGATCAAGCAGCTTGAGGGTCTGACTTTGGGCTGGCTCTGGCACACGATGCGCCACATAAGCGCGAATGCGGTCGATAATCGTGGGCAAGGTTTCTTCACCCAAGGTATTCAAGAAATAATCAAATAGATCCCGCAAACGGCCTGTCACGACCAGATTTTGCTGGCTATCAATCAAAATTTCGCCATCGACTTCGGTGCCTGCTAGTGAGGCGGGCAATTGCTCAAGTCCAGTCACAAACGGGACATGTGGCACCACTTTCATCAGTTCGGCACGTTGTTTGGCGAGATCGGCTTTGGGTGTAGGTATTGACGTTGTCGAGGTGGTTTGGGCGTCTGTCGCTTGATCTACTGAACTTGGTGCTTGTGACAGATAAATGAGAATCGCAATACTGAGCAGTGCAATCCCTCCCATAATCACCATAAACAGACGATGCATGACGATCCTTTGAGTGTGTTGTTTTCAAAAAAATATGCTTGGCTGTGCCCCCACAACCAAGCATAAGCGGTCAGGCCAATTACAAACTGGCGACTTTTAGACGGTTGGCATGGGTACGAAACACCGTGACGGGATTGGTTTCGAAGATACTGACCAAACCTGCGGTTTGGTTGACTTCATCCAAGTGGTTCATGTTGAAATTGTCACGGATCACGACGCCCAAATGGCTACTGCATGCAGGGACGAGGCCATCATTGGCTTCAGGAATAATCAGGCCAGTGGCTGCCAATGGTACATCAGAAGGATCAATCCCTGTGGTGATTTTGCTTGCGCCACTCCACGAGTAAAAACGGATGCCATTGACCGTCGCTGCCCCTGCACCACAGCGGGTGGCAGGAATACCCATTGGAAAGCGATTATTGAAATCGGTCGCACCCGCAGTGGTCAAGGAGGCCAAGCCCGCCAGCGAATTTTGCTCAGTGCCGGAATTGCCCGACAAATAATCGACCGATACGCCCAGCAGATTCGCCATGCCCGAGATGGCAGCCGTCAAGATGCCATTGGTCGGATCAATATTTTTGATGTTTTGCACCAAATCGGCCACTGGTGTGCCTTTGTGTGGGGTTGCAACCGCAGTCGCAGACGCCACCAGTTGCGGGGCAACCCCTGCCACGTAGCGTACCGACTGCCCACCATGACTGTGACCAATCAAGTTGACTTTGCCCGCATTGCTAATCGCAACAATTTGACGAACCTGCTTGAGCACTTCTTCCCCGCGATATTCGCTGGAGTTGAAGGCTGAGGCTTTGGTCACGTACACCGCCGCACCATTTTTGACCAAATCTTGCGGCACGTTGTACCAGTAGTTGAGCGAGCCGATTTGGTTGAAGCCGCCTGCCATCCCGTTGGCAAACACCAGTGGGTATTTGGTTTTGGCATAGCTGGAGGTGACTTTGATGTCGGACTGTGCCACACAACCGGTATTGGTCGCACAGTTGTAGTAGGTGGCGGCAGAAGCGGACATGGCTGATGCAGCAGCCAGTAAAGCGATGCATAGTTGTTTCATAATACCCTCGCGGCATGCATGAATGTTTGTTTAAAAATCGCTACAGCGTGCGCATTTTTATTGCAGACAATCTGTATTGTCAATAAAAAATTGAATATTCACTCCTCACAATCAGACGAACAGTTTATGTTCATTTTGGAATAACCATACAAACAATCACTTCCATTAAATGAACAAGTATTCACGATCTCTTTTAGAGAAAACAATCATTTAGATAAAAAACCGATTTGATCGGTAGCAAATTTTGATTTTTCCGATCATACACAAAACCAATATTTCAATTACACCTTATAATGCCAATCGCAGCTCATTATGAATATAAATTCATTTAAATAACACTTCTGATCAAAAAATCAGAAGTATTGGTGTAGTCGATGGTGTTAGGGTCTGTTGACGTTTCAGTCGTGGTCGCGACATAGACGATTTTTTAGACGA
>CALFYA010000270.1 GCA_937952925.1 uncultured Moraxellaceae bacterium | reverse complement strand
GGCGAAGACACTCTTTCCCTACACGACGCTCTTCCGATCTATACCGCTAAACTGCTGGGTATGCAACCCAAAGCATTGTTTGCATGGTTATCTGGACACAAGTGGATTTTTAAGCGTCCCGAGGTGAGCGCATGGAATGCCTATCAGTACCATCTCAACAACGGCAATCTCATCATGCAGGCCATCGAAGTCACCCGTAAAGATCAGACCACCAAACTGGTGGTACAGGTGCGGATCACCGATCGTGGGGTGTTACATTTGCGGCAAAAACTAGCCTTGGCGCAAGCCGCCTAACGGGGGTCTGTGGCTCACGTGTGACATGTCAACAGACCCCCATGACCAAGCCATTGAGCAACAATGGCTTGGTGCCAAGACGTTTAAGCCAGCATGGTTTGCCGTGTGGTCAACGGGCTAAACTCAAAGTGGGCAAAGTTGGGACGACGGGTTTTCAGCCAGTATTTCCATGTAAAACCCGGCCATAAGGTGTTGTTGTTGCCGTGTTCGTCGAGATACCAGCTCGTGCATCCACCTGCTGTCCACACCATGTTTTTGAGTTGGCGCTGAATCTCAGCATTGTAGTCTTGTTCGGCTTGAGTCGTCACACAGATTGCACCCGCTTTGCGTTTGTCCATTTCCTCAAGGCAGTGCATGGCGTAGTTCACCTGTGCTTCGATCATAAAAATAATCGAATTGTGACCTAGACCGGTATTGGGGCCGAGCAAGAAAAACAAGTTGGGCAACTTGGGCATACTGATGCCCAAATAAGCTGACATGCCTTGACGAGTACGGATTTCTTGGCCGTCTTGATCAAGCACTTGCAGTACACCCAGCGGATTTTGTACATCAAAACCCGTACCGCAAATTACCACATCCACCGCATGATGTTGACCGTTGCTGTCGATCACACCCGTCTCGTCGATTTCGCGGACACCTGAGGTCACCACGTTGACGTTGTCACGCGCCAGTGCAGGGTAGTAGTTGTTGGAAAACAATACACGCTTACAGCCGATGGTGTAGTTGGGGGTCAGTTTGGCGCGTAGCTCAGGATTGCTAACCTGACGCTGCAAATGCCATTGTGCCAACGCGGTGATCGGTTTCATCAAGTTGGGATGCACAAAGCCCAAGCCAAAAGTTTCGCTTGACCAATATACGCCATCACGCGCCAGACGTTGCGCAGCAGGCAAGGCTTTGAATACTGATTTGAGGGTGCTCGGGATTTGGCCGTCTGGTTTGGGCACAATCCAAGGTGGAGTGCGCTGAAACACCACCAGTTCGGCGGCTTTGGGGGCAATCTGTGGGATAAACTGAATCGCAGACGCACCCGTACCAATCACCGCCACGCGTTTGCCGGTCAGGTCAACGTCATGATTCCAGTGCGCTGAGTGGAACAGTTCACCGCCAAAACGCTCCAGTCCCTTGACTTTGGGGAGTGCAGGACGGCTTAAGCCTCCAACCCCCGACACCACAATCCGTGCGGTGTACTGTGCGCCGCTGCTGAGGGTGATGTGCCACAGCTGTTCGGCTTGATCCCAACGCAAGTCACGCACTTCTTCACCGCAGCGCATGTGCGGGGTAATGCCATACTTGCGTGAGCAGTGTTCGATATAGCCCAAAATCTCCGCCTGCTCCGAATACATCCGCGACCAGTTGGGATTAGGTTCAAATGAAAACGAATACATATTGGACGGCACGTCACACGCCGCACCAGGGTAATGGTTGGCACGCCATGTGCCGCCCACGCCTTGATCTTTTTCAAACACCACAAAGTTGTGCCGACCGGCCTGCTTGAGGGCAATTGCCATACACAGTCCGGCAAAGCCGCCACCAATAATCACCACATCATGATGGGTCGGCGGAAGGGTTTGTGCTGCGGTCATTGACGCGCTCCAACCAAAATAAAATCCAAAAGCAGAATGTTAAAGGCTCGCTGGTGACAAATCGCTAGCCAATCTTGCCAAAATGAGCATCAACCTAAGCCATCTGGTTTGTCCATGTATCAGTGCCGTGACAAAACGTGAGCAAAGTCTCATGATCATCCCAAAGCATGCTACAACCTCAAAGATATTAATCAGCCCGCCAAGGAGTCACCATGCGCAGCCAAGCTGAATTTTTACAACGAATTGCGACATTGCACCCACACCAACCTGAATTTTATCAATCGGTCGAAGAAGTCATTAGCACCATTTGGCCGTTTGTCGAGCAGCATCCAGAGTATCAGCGCCATGCGTTGCTAGAGCGCTTGGTGGAGCCAGAGCGGATCATCGGCTTTCGGGTGGCATGGCTCGATGACAACGAACAGGTGCAGATCAATCGCGGCTATCGGGTACAGCACAGCCAAAGCTTGGGGCCGTATAAAGGCGGTTTGCGTTTCCATCCATCAGTCAATTTGTCGATTCTCAAGTTTTTGGCGTTTGAGCAAACCTTTAAAAATGCCTTGACGGGACTACCGCTTGGCTCTGGTAAAGGCGGCTCAGACTTCGATCCACGTGGTCGCAGCGACGAAGAGGTGATGCGCTTTTGCCAAGCCTTTATGCTCGAATTGCACCGACATATTGGTGAGGGCGTCGATGTGCCAGCAGGGGACATTGGGGTAGGGGCGCGGGAAGTGGGCTATATGACCGGTATGATGAAACGGCTATCCAATTCCACCGCTGCTGCTTTTACTGGTAAAGGACTGACCTACGGCGGCTCCCTGCTACGCACCGAAGCGACCGGTTATGGTTTGATTTATTTTGTGCAAAATGCACTCAAACGGCTGGGTCAACAGATTGAAGGAAAAACCGTGTTGGTGTCGGGTTCGGGCAACGTGGCACAACATGCGATTGAGCGTGCATTACGCGATGGGGCGAAGGTACTGACCGCTTCTGATTCGGGCGGTACGGTGTATGATCCTGATGGGTTTACTCCCGAAAAGCTAGAGCAACTCAAGCAACTCAAAAACCAAGCGCGTGGCCGGATTGAGGATTATGCCAAAGCGGTGGGGGCGCAATATCTGGCAGGGCAAACGCCGTGGTCGATTGCAGCAGATATCGCCTTACCTTGTGCCACCCAAAATGAAATCGACATTGATGATGCCAAGCGACTCATCAGCAAAGGTGTACAGCTGGTGGGCGAAGGTGCCAATATGCCGAGCACGCCTGCGGCGATTGCAGCATTTGAGCAAGCAGGGGTGATCTTTTTGCCCGCCAAAGCCGCCAATGCCGGTGGGGTTGCCACCTCTGGACTGGAGATGTCGCAGAATGCCCAAGGGTTGGTCTGGTCGCGTGATGAAGTCGATTCGAAGTTGCGTGCGATCATGCATCATATCCATGAAAGCTGTGTGCAGTATGGGCAATGCAGCGATGGCCGCGTGAGCTACGTGATGGGGGCAAATATTGCCGGATTTGTCCGTGTCGCTGATGCGATGTTGCAGCAAGGCGTTTTATAATCAACAGTCCGTTGGATCAGTGGATGGTCATGAGTCAATCTGAGATTGGGTTTTTACAACATGATCGCGCATGGCCTGCCCACAGTGTGTCGTTGCAGCTGGAGCAAGACGGGCTGGCGATCCAAGTATGGCTCAAAGCACGTGCCAGTCGCTCCGCCCAAACCGAGCGTGCCTATCGTCGTGAAGCACAGCGCCTATGGGTGTGGCTGCGTGAGCAGCAACTGAGTCTACAGCGACTGACCTTGTCGGATTTGCATCATTATTATGATCATCTGCGTCAGCCGCCGGCGCATTGGTTACGTCCTCGCAAACCGTTTGCCAATCAGGTGCTGCTTGACACCCAACTGATGATTGCTGGCCTCAACGAAAATGCGCTGGCCTATACACGGCGGATTCTTAGCCTCCTGTTTGGTTATTTGTACGATGCAGGCTATGTGACGCGTAATTGGGTCAAATTGAGCGAGCGTCCACACACCATCAGTCATGAGCAACATCAGCGCGTCCTCACGCCCGAACAGTGGCAGTGGCTCTGGGCATGGCTCAACAGTCGGCCACGCCATACCGTGATCACCGATGGGCATTTTATGCGTGATCGTTGGTTGATGTATGTGTTGTATCAAACTGGTCTGCGCCGCGAAGAAGTGGCACAAGCGGTGATGGGCGATGTCCGGCCACAAGGTGCGGGCTGGGTGCTCTCAGTGGTAGGTAAAGGTCGTAAGCAGCGGCTGATTACCCTGCACCGCGATTGGATGCATGAGTTGGCCGAATACCGTTATTGGTTGGGTTTGTTGCAGCCGATTCCTGCACCACAAGAGCAAACCCCGCTGGTCTGTGCGCTGACCCCGCGTGATCGACTGCGGGCGCTAACCCCGCGTGCAATAGGCCTCACTATCCAACAGATTGGACAGCAAGCGGCTGCGGTGTGTGACAATCCCTATTGGGCAGTGCAATTTGCGCAGCTCTCCACGCATTGGCTACGCCATACCAACGCCACTCACCGACTGTTGGCGGGGGCATCGCTGGAAACCACGCAAGATGAACTGGGACATGCCGATCCTAAGACCACGCGTTTGTATGTCAAAACACTCGATCAGCAGCGGCGTGCCGATGTCGATAAGTTTGTGAAATTGCAGCAACCCTACGCGTTGTGAGGGGTTGATGGCGGGGTGTGGGGCTGGGGTGCAATCTAGCAATGCGGCAATCTGTGGGTGCATCGTCTTGATTTGGCGATACACCCATGCCAGCTTACATGCCTTTGGCGAGACGTTGTTCCACCAAATCGAGCAAGGACAGTTCTTCAAGCAGGCTCATTTCGGCGAGTTTGTCTTCAAGTGCGTCGAGTTCTTCGTCGGGCACTTTGCTCAGTTGGCCTTCTTGACGACGCTGGCTGACCATGTTGGCCATCAAACCAATAAAGGTGCGGCTATTCATGTGTTCAGTGTTGGCTTCAGAGGTCGCCCAAGTGAGGATCGACAGCTCAAGCTCGGTGTATTTTTCACGCAAACGCGGAATGGTTTCGCCAAGGAGCAAACCATAACGGTGAATCACGTTACTGACCCGACGATGCGGTGCAGCACGGCTTTGACCCAACACATAGCTTAAGCGCGTGTTGAGATGCAGATGAATCGACGCCGCGGAGGTGTCGTTGAACTCGCCACCCACACCACCACCAACGCCACCGTGCATTTGACCGGTTTGCTCGTGGAGATGAGGATAACGTTTACGCAGGATCGTGCGAGGAGTCGTAGGATATGACATATCTAAATGTGCTCAAAAAGAAATTGAAAAAAACCACAAATACGGACTTTAGCCGCTGTGGCAAGCTGTGTGGCGCAGAATTAACATGAAGTGCAAGAAGATGCAATGGTGCTGTTCTATTTTTCGGCGCTTTTTGTCCATAAAAACAGCATTTTATTAATTTTTACTACATTGACCTTGTGATTTTATATGAAAAAATTGTGGAGCAAATCACAAGGTCAACAGCAGGT
>CALFYA010000269.1 GCA_937952925.1 uncultured Moraxellaceae bacterium | reverse complement strand
GGAATTTGACCCGTGGTGAGCGCCATGTGATTGATATCAGTAATGCGTCGCGCACGCTGCTGCTCAACATCCAAACCGGTCAATGGGATGATGAACTGCTCGCACTGTTTGATATTCCCAAAAGCTTGCTGCCAGAAGTGGTACCGTCGGGCAGTTTGCTGGGTGAAACCGCCGATGGCTTGCTCGGTCGACGTATTCCCTTGAGTGCGGCGATGGGTGATCAACAAGCGGCACTGTTTGGGCAAGGCTGCCATCATGCCGGTATGGCGAAAAACACCTATGGTACGGGGTGTTTTATGCTGATGAATACTGGCAGTGAACTCCACTACAGCCAGCATCAATTGCTCAGCACCATTGCATGGCAAACTCAAGGCTTACCGATCAAATACGCGATTGAAGGCAGCGTGTTTATGGCTGGCGCGATTGTGCAATGGTTGCGCGATGGTTTAGGAATTATCCAGCATAGCAATGATGTGGAGCGCTTGGCCTGCGAGGTGGACTCTAGTGATGGCGTGGTGCTGGTGCCCGCCTTTACTGGTTTGGGTGCGCCCTACTGGGATCCGGATGCGCGAGGTATGCTGACCGGCATGACCCGTGGGACGAATCGTGCGCACATTGCCCGCGCAGCACTTGAGGCAATTGCCTTTCAGGTGTCGGATGTGTTGGTGGCGATGCAACAAGACGCGCCTGTGCCGTTGACTGAGCTACGTGTGGATGGTGGCGCGAGTGGCAACGATATGCTGATGCAGTTTCAGGCCGATCTGCTCGGTGTACCAGTGCTACGTCCAGTGGTGCGTGAAACCACAGCACTAGGCGCTGCCCTAATGGCCGGTCTGACCGCAGGGGTGTATCAATCTAAGTCGGAGTTGTCGCAGATTTGGCAGCTTGAACGCGCCTTTGAACCCACCATGTCAAACGATGAGCGCGAGGCGCATTTGGCACGTTGGAAAACGGCGGTTGCCCGTGCGCGGGGTTAAATCCAATCTAACAAAAACGCCCAATCGTGGGCGTTTTTGTGGTTCACCATGATGTGGTCTAGGCAGCGGTATATTCATATTTGATTGAATAACTGATGCTAAAACCATTGGCGGAGACTGTGGCATTGATCGTGCCGGTGCTGCCGTTGTATGAACAGCTGTTGATGGTAAAGCCTTGTGGTAGCTGGTTCACAACATCTTGTGCTGCACAAAAATCTGCTTGGCTTTCAGGTTTGGGCACATTGGCGATATTCACGGCCGTTGCAATTCCTGCCACGGTAGTGGTGACTTTCAGATTATAGTTGCCATCTGGAATCACCACACCACTGCCATCGAAGTTGATGGTAATACCATCCACGCCAATGCTGTAATTCCATGCAAAAGTCTTGTCGTTGACGGTATAGCTGACATTACATGAGGTCACATTACAGGTGTAGCTCATTTGTACATCATCCAACAAATTATCAAACTTGTTGTCTGTGGTGGGCGTGAATTTGTAGTTAAACACATTAAGGCTGTTGACTTCAGTTGCCGTCAATCCATTTGCAATCATGGTCGTTTTGAGGTTGGCAATCACTTCTTTGGCCGATTGAATCACTTCGGCTTCGGTTGGACGGTCTGCTGTTTTTTCCCACCCTTCATACAAGCTAGCCAAATTCAATTGATCATGGGCATCAAACAAAGCGGCTGTGGTCAGTTGGGTAATATTGACAGGGATATTGGCAATAATTTTGGGTGCGTAGGAATATAGGGTTTGTTGATCATTGTAGGCTTTGATCATATACGGCGCACCTTTGGGCACGGTCACGGTGTATGTCCCATCTGCGGCAATGGTCACTTCACTCGATTCAACGCCGCTGGCATTGACCACCTTGATTTTGCCGACAAACGGATTACCGGTTGCAGCAACCCCCTTAATCGTTTCGGTTTGAGTGGCTGGTGGATTGTTTGAACCACCATTATCGTCGTTATCGTCACCACATGCGACTAAGCCCACACACAGACTGGCAATCATTAGGCTGCTGAGGGTTTGGCGAATAAACATCATGATCATACTCCTTGTTATGTGCTGTTTTGCACGCATCAATGCTGCAAACAGGTTTGACACTAACAAGGATTGTGATCGCTGGCTTGCCCCTGATGGGGGATTGACTTTCTATCCGTTTTATGAGTGTTTCTTATACATCTTTAGCGGTTGGTGCTGTTAATTTTTCCAAATCAATTAAATAGATCATTGCATCAGCAGCCGATGACCCACACATCTCCTCTGCTGGCTGCAAAGACCCACAAAATATAGGTCTTTCCAATCGCCCAAACAGGCGACACAGATTGTTGTCGTCGAGCTGCACACAGCGTACCCCTGCGGGTTTGCCGTTGGGCATATCTGGTATCGGACTCGTGATGCTCGGCGCGATACAGCACGCGCCGCAGCCCAAGCGACATTCAAGCTTAGTAGGCATAGACCGCCGTACCAATGGCAATCATTTTGCCTTCATTGTTGTGTAGTGCCATCCGCACGGTACAGCCCTTGCGCCCCATTCGCACCGCTTCGGCGGAGGCAATAAAATAATCGCCTCTGCCCGGTGAGAGATAGTCGATGCGCATATCGAGGGTGGCAAGACGTGCGGCTTTTTTGCGCTGCTCTTCGATCAGCCCTTCTTTGCGGCGATAAATTTCACCCATCGCCACAATCCCGCCAATACTGTCGAGGAAGGCTGCCGTACCGCCCCCATGCAAAATCCGAAAGTCGGTATTGCCAATCAGTTCGGGGCGCATCTCGATATAGCCTTGGATTTGCCCATGTACCACTTGCATTTGCATGCCAATATGCTGCACAAACGGCGAGGCATTAAAACTGTCGCACAGGCGTTGCAACACCTGCTCATGATCAGCAAACTCCTCTTCGCTGATATTCCCCGTCCATGAGCTTAAGGTCTGCTTATGAGAGCCAGCAGCGTTGTCTGCCATCATCTCATCCAGATTCACCTGTTGATACATGCGTTTTACCCATCAACCACCTAGAATGGCGGCATCTTACCGTTGATCTGGAGATTTGCCATGACTCGCGTGTTCAATCGCGGCGCTTATCCTGCCACTCGTCTGCGCCGTTTGCGTCGGCATGATCATGTGCGCGAGATGGTCAGCGAAACCATTTTACAGCCACGCCATCTGATCGCACCGGTTTTTGTCCTACCCGGAGTACAGCAGCGCCAAGCGATTGCCAGTATGCCCAACATTGAGCGGCTATCGGTGGATTTGCTGCTCAAACATGCCGAAACCTTATTGTCATTGGGGGTGAGTAAACTTGCCTTGTTTCCAGTGACTCCCCAAGATGACAAAAGCCTACTCGCTGAAGCGGCATGGCGTGACGATGGCTTGGCACAAACCGCGATCCGCACCCTCAAGCGTGAATTGCCTGAACTGGTGTTGATCAGTGATGTAGCGCTCGACCCGTATACCAGTCATGGTCAAGATGGGATTACCGATGACACCGGCTATGTGATCAATGATCACACCGTGGATGCCCTCGTCAAGCAAGCCCTAAGCCACGCTGAGGCTGGTGCCGATATCGTCGCGCCCAGTGATATGATGGATGGTCGGATTGGCGCGATCCGCCAAGCCCTTGAAGCACAAGGTCATATCCATACCGCGATCATGTCATATGCCGCCAAATATGCATCGGCTTACTATGGGCCTTTTCGGGATGCAGTGGGCAGTGCAGGCAACCTCAAAGGTGGTCACAAAAAAAACTATCAGATGGATCCTGCCAATCGTTTGGAAGCATTGCAAGAAGTGGCACTCGATTTGCAAGAGGGCGCAGACATGGTGATGGTCAAACCCGGCCAACCGTATTTGGATGTGGTGCGTGAAGTGAAAGAAACCTTTGGAGTTCCTACATTTGTCTATCAAGTCAGTGGCGAATATGCCATGCATATGGCTGCTATTCAAAATGGCTGGCTGTCTGAGGCGGTGATTTTGGAGTCTTTGATCGGTCTGCGTCGTGGCGGTGCCGATGGCATTTTGACCTATTTTGCTGAAGCGGCTGCCCGTCAAATGCGAGCGATTGCTTGAATATGACGATTCAAGTGTCCAGTTATTATCCAGTTAATCTTTACAATCTTGTCCGGCTCTGGCACAACATCTGCGCGTTGAAAAACCTGAGTATGACAGCATGCAGGTATTGATTGTCGGTGGTGGAATTATTGGACTACTGACGGCGTTGGAGTTGTCTCGTGCAGGCTGCCGTGTGGTGGTCTTAGATCAAGCACAGCATGGACAAGCCGCATCATGGGCAGGGGGTGGCATTTTGTCGCCGCTTTACCCTTGGCGTTATTTACCAGCAGTGAATCGTTTGGCAAGTCTTGCACCGATGCTGTACGGCACGCTAGCGATTGAGTTACTTGAAGCGACAGGGATTGATATCGAAATCAACCGCAGTGGCATGTTGATTTTGGATACGGAAGATCAGCGTGACGCGTTGGCATGGGCGCTGGATCAAGCACAAGAACCGCCCGAACTGCTGGAACGTCCACAGATGTTGCAGCTCAATCCACGCTTAAATCCCAAATTTGAGCGTGGATTATGGTGCAAACATACCGCCAATTTGCGTAATCCTCATTTGGTCAAGGCATTGGTCAAACATCTAGATCGGCAGCCGAATGTCAAATTGGTGCGGCATACCAGTGCGCAACAGTTTGAATGGCAGGGTGATCAGGTGCGTGCGGTGATTGATCAACAGGGTCAGCGTTGGCATGCCGATCAGATCGTCATCGCTTCTGGTGCATGGTCGGGACAATTGGCGGAGTTGATTGGTCTACAGCTGCCGATTCAACCGATCAAAGGACAAATGATTTTGTTTAAGGCAGCCACGCGCTGGTTGCCGAGCATGATCATGCAGCGTGGCGTGTATTTGATTCCACGGATGGACGGACATATTTTGTGTGGTTCTACGCTGGAAAATGCAGGGTTTGATACCCGTGTTGATGATCAAGCACGCCAACATCTGTATCAACAGGCGATTGAACTGGCACCTGCGCTGGCCGGCTTATCCATCAAAGATCAGTGGGCGGGTGTCCGGCCGGCCGCGCCGAATGGCGTGCCTTATATTGGCCGCGCCCCACAGTTTGCCAATCTGTGGGTCAATGCGGGTCATTTTCGCAATGGGATCGTATTAGCCCCTGCATCTGCTCGCTTACTGCGCGAACAAATGCTCGGTGAACGCCCATCGCTACCCATCAATCCGTATCAGTTTAGCGAGCATCTTCAGTTGCAGCGCCAACAACCGTTGTCGTTGGTATAGCAGCAAGCGTGTCATTGAGTTGATCGAGACTAACCTCACCCACCAATCGCTCAGTCAGCACGCCTTGTTGGTAAAACAGCAAGGCCGGTGGCCCAAACAACTGTAAGGCTTGCAAGGCGGCTTGGCTGTCTGCGGTGGTCTCGGTCACATCCAATTTGACCCGTGTCCATGTAGACAGCGCCGCGGGTTGCTGTGCGCCAAACAGCTCTCGTTCCATGACTTTGCAACTGATACACCAATCGGCCGTCACATCAACGAGCAACTGTGGGTGCTGTTGTTTGAGTTTGTTTAGTTGGTCTAAATGATGAATGGTCAACACCGTTGTCGTTGCAGGTGCTGTTATTTCACGTTGCTGAGCCTGAGCCAATGGCTGCCATGGATCTTGCTGACCTTGTGCCGCACCCACCAACACGATTGCAGCCCATAACCCTAGCAACACGGCCACCGCACGCGTTACCCATTGCGCACGGCCTGCCCACAGCCACATCCATGAGGCCAACAGCATAAATAAGCCTGCCCACAACACCAACAACAGCGCGCTGTGCAGCACGCGTTCGATCAACACCAACGCAACACCGAGCAATAACAAGCCAAAACCTTGGCGCACCCAATCCAGCCATGCGCCTGCTTTGGGCAACCAGCGGCCTTCGGTTGCACCGAGCACCATGAGGGGCACACTCAGACCAATCCCCAGCATAAACAGCCCTGCTGCCCCCAGTAGCGGATCACCCACCGTGGCGACCGACAACAATGCACCAGTCAGTGGTGCCGAGACACATGGGGATACCACAAACGCTGATGCAAACCCCGTCAGCCAGCAGCCGAATAAACTCCCTGCCTCGCCTTTTTGACTTAAACGATCAAAAAAACCAGTCACCGCTTGAGGCAGTCGGAAGGGAATCACATCAAAGCTCATCAATGCGAGCAACACAAAAAACAGCGCAAAACCGATCAAAATCGCCGGTTGCTGTAACCACGACACCACGCCGAGCTGTTGACCAAACAACGCCACCAATGCACCGAGCAGCGCATAACAACTCGCCACCCCCACGCTATAGGCCGCCGCCAGCAAAAAGCCATGCCAGCCCGAACGTCGATGCTGCCGTGCCACCAAATTCGCCACAATCGGCAGCATGGGCAGGACACAGGGTGTAAACGCCAATCCCAAACCGGCCAAAAACAGCAAGGCCAATCCGGTCAGGGGATAGCTTGCCAAACCAAACGGATCTTGATCGACCGTCACCAATGCCCCATCGCCTTGGTCGGCAACCACCAGATCTGATGGTGCTTGAGGCTCAGGGCTATCCTCATCTTCAATCATCCACTCCGGCACAGGCAGGGGTACAGCGGTCGATTCACCACGACCAATTTGCTGCTCAAGACTCAACTGTGGAATTGGCATCGGAATGCGAATACTGCGCACACCCGCTGAACGCTCTAATTGTGTGATGGGGACATCCGCTGCTGCGCTCACCAAATCCACACTAAATTTATAACTTTGAGGCGGATAACACAGCCCTGCTTTGGCACAGCCTTGCCATTTGATCTCAACGGGGACGACACCGTTGCCTTTGAGCGTGGTGGTCAACACCACATCTTGGGCAAACACCGCCACACGGCCAAATTCGGGATCTTCTTCAAAGCTTGGTGATTGATCGTAGACAAAATCAGTGGCGGTCATGCCTGTGGGCAATTTGATTTTAAAGCGGTCTTGATACAAATAGTGTTCAGGCGTCACCCGAAAGCTTAAGGTCAGTTGCTGACCTTCAAGCTGATGCTGCACCCCAAAGGCTTGCTCAACGGCCAAAAACTTGCCCGACGACTTGGGCTTACCCAGTAAACTACTGCTGCCAAAGGGATCCGATAGGCTCGCCTGTGCGGGTGCCATCTGGACGCACCATGCCATCACCACCAACAGCAGTAAAGTTAAATAACGCTGATACGGCATGCCTGCTTCCACTCTGTCAGCCCACCTACACAAGACCCCAAGCCTATCATAGGCACTGCATCTGCTGATCAATCGAATGATTAAGCCCTCACTTTTTGAGATCAAACTTTGGGTGGACGCGCCCCAAACAATGCGGTGCCCACGCGGACAATTGTTGCACCGGCGGCTACAGCGGATTCTAGATCGCCCGACATTCCCATGCTCAAGGTATCCCAGTTCGTCGGCTGTGCATGCTGGGCGCGGACTTGCTCAAACAACTGATGCGTCCGTACAAAGGCGTCGGCACTGTTTTTGGCGGGGATCACCATCACCCCACGCAGTCGGAGCTGGGGGAGCCGACTGATCGCAAACACCAATTCGGGAAGTGCATCGGGCATACAACCATCTTTGCTGTCTTCATCATCAATATTGACTTGGATACACACCTGCAAGGGGGGTAAATCGGCTGGTCGCTGTGCCGATAAGCGCTCAGCAATGATCAAGCGATCCACGCCATGCACCCACGCAAAATGCTGTGCCAACTCTTTGGTTTTATTGCGTTGGATATGACCAATAAAATGCCACTCAATCGCCACATCACTGAGTAACGCTTGCTTTGCCCGCGCTTCTTGGAGGTAGTTTTCGCCAAAAGCCTGCTGACCGACTGCGTGTAAGGCACGGATCGATTCAGCCGGATGAGTTTTGGAGACCGCAAGCAACTGTACCCCTGCCGCATCACGCGCTGACTCTGTGCACGCGTTGGCAATCCGAGCGAGAATCTGTTGGCGTTGCAAGGTTAAATCAGTCATGATCGGCATACTCTACAGGTTATCGGCGGGATCGCCGAACGCGCAGGGATCACTGCGCAACGCTACAATTGTATAGGGGTTTATGCATGGATATTACCGAACTGTTGGCGTTTTCGGCCAAGAATGGCGCATCTGACTTGCACTTATCGGCTGGTTTGCCACCCATGATTCGGGTTGATGGTGAAGTTCGTCGGATTAACTTACCTGCAATGGAACACAAAGAAGTGCACCGTCTGGTGTACGACATCATGAATGACAAACAACGTCGTGACTACGAAGAATTTTTGGAAACCGACTTTTCGTTTGAAGTGCCGGGTATTGCCCGTTTTCGGGTCAACGCGTTCAACCAAAACCGTGGCGCCGGCGCCGTCTTTCGGACGATTCCCTCCAAAGTCCTCACCATGGAAGACTTGGGGTTAGGCCAAGTGTTCAAAGACATTTGTGATATTCCGCGTGGGATTGTCTTGGTGACAGGGCCAACCGGTTCGGGCAAATCCACCACCCTTGCTGCCATGCTCGACTATATCAACAACAACCGTTTTGACCATATTTTGACGATTGAAGACCCCATCGAATTTGTGCACAACTCGAAAAAGTGCCTGATCAATCAACGTGAAGTTCACCGTGACACGCATGGCTTTAATGAAGCACTGCGTTCGGCACTGCGGGAAGACCCCGATATCATCTTGGTCGGTGAGATGCGTGACCTTGAGACCATCCGCTTGGCACTGACCGCAGCAGAAACCGGTCACTTGGTGTTTGGCACCCTGCACACCACCTCCGCCGCCAAAACCATCGACCGTGTGGTCGACGTGTTCCCTGCCGACGAAAAAGACATGGTACGCGCCATGCTGTCCGAATCGCTACAGGCGGTGATTTCGCAGACCCTACTGAAAAAAACCGGTGGTGGCCGTGTCGCCGCGCACGAAATCATGATTGGGATTCCGGCGATTCGTAACCTGATCCGTGAAAACAAAGTCGCACAGATGTATTCAGCCATTCAGACCGGTGCAGGCTACGGGATGACCACGCTTGACCAAAGTCTCAAGGGCTTGGTGCAAAAAGGGATTATCACCAATGCTGTGGCAAAATCTGCCGCGAAGCAGCCTGATTCCTTTATGTAAACGTGGGCATCGGCAAGGAGACGCCAAATGGAATTTGATGACCTATTGCGCCTGATGGTGGACAAAAACGGCTCTGACTTGTTTGTCACTGCGGGTGTTGCCCCATCCATGAAAATCAATGGCAAGATCGTGCCGGTCACCAAATCAGCACTGACCCCCGAAGTGGTGGGACAGCTGATTGACGGCATCATGACCGACAAACAGCGCCAAGAGTTTCGCACCACCTTTGAGTGCAACTTTGCCATCACCGACAAAGCCGACACCGCACGTTTTCGGGTCAGTGCGTTTATGCAGCGTGACCAACCGGGCATGGTGCTGCGTCGGATTGAAACCAACATCCCCAAAGTCGATGATTTGAAGCTGCCTGCGGTGATCAAAGACTTGGCGATGACCAAGCGCGGCATTATTGTGTTTGTCGGTGCAACCGGCACCGGCAAATCGACCTCTTTGGCCGCCATGATTGGCCATCGCAACCAAAACTCACGCGGCCATATCATCACCATTGAAGATCCGATTGAATTTGTCCATCAACACGGTGGTTGTATCATCACCCAGCGCGAAGTGGGGATTGATACTGCATCATTTGAGATCGCCCTCAAAAACACCCTGCGCCAAGCACCAGATGTGATTTTGATTGGGGAAATCCGTACCCGTGAAGTCATGGATTTTGCGATTGCGTTTGCGGAAACCGGTCACTTGGTGCTCGCCACCTTGCACGCCAACAACGCCAACCAAGCACTCGACCGGATCATTCACTTCTTTGAGTCTGATCGACACAACCAGTTGTATATGGACTTGTCGCTCAACCTCAAAGCGATTGTGGCGCAGCAACTGATCCCCACCCCTGATGGCAAATCACGCCGTGCTTGTATCGAAACCCTGATCAACACCCCCTTGATTGCCGACTACATCCGCAAAGGTGAAGTCCACGAAATCAAAGGGGTGATGAAACGTTCGCGTGAATTGGGTATGCAGACCTTTGACCAAGCCTTATACGATTTGTATTTGGCGGGTGAAATCACCTATGAAGATGCGATCAAACACGCCGACTCACCCAACGATCTGCGTTTGATGATCAAATTGGGTGCCAATGCCGATACGCGCTATTTGGATCAAGCCACCCGTGGTTTGTCAATTGAAGAGTCCGAATAACCGCAAAGGCCAAGCACAAGGCTTGGCCTTTTTTTTGGCTATCAATACCGCCAAATCAAATAGATATAAAAGATGTATTTTGATTGATCTTTATCTTTGGCTCAAAGCACGACAAAATCTCAGATACCACCGATGGCATATCCTTTGCTGATCCTCCATTGGGTTGGTTTTCATCATTGCGCTGGAACTTGATCATGCTCACCATCTTACTTGTGGGTGAACTCGGCTCACGCCTTGACAACTTGGGCGATTTGTTGGCGCAAGCGGGTCATGTCGTCGAACGCATTCCCTCCCATCGCCTGTTGCAGCTGGACACCCTGATTGATGTGTTACAGCCGCATTTGGTGCTGATCGACTATAGCGATCCGATGCGAGACAGCGTTGAGCAGTTTTGCATCACACCTTACGATGCTGACTCCCCCATGCTGGTATTGGCGCAAGAGCTAGATCCCGATTTGAGTGGCCGACTGCGCCAATCAGGACTAGCGGTATATACCGGTGCAAGCACCGAAATGGCGCAGGTGATGACCCTCATGCCCATGCTCGATGTGCTCGCTGCGCGTGAGCGCAAGTTACGCGAGCAAGTCGATGAACTGCAACAAGAGCTCAAAGATCGGCGGGATGTCGAACGTGCCAAAGACTTTTTGAGTCGTAGCATGAGCTGCACCGGTGAGCAGGCGTATCAAGCAATGCGGCAAAAAGCGATGCAAAAACGGTGCACACTGGGTGAAATTGCCCGAACCATTTTAAAGCAGCAAAAGGCAGGCTAAATCTACCTGTACTGCACCTCTCTGCTTCAAAAAATTTTAAATTGCTGTTTTTTCATCATAAAACACACAAAAAACCAAGTTGGCACACTTCATGCAAACTCATATACAGTGAAATCCAATGGTGGATTTTCCCAACAGCATAATGCAGCGTGTCGTCTGACACCCTGAGGTCTAGCGGACAATGGCGTCCATACCGTATCGGCGGTATGGGCGTTTTTTTATTGAGCATGACTTACTGGTGGAGCCAACATGAGCGATTCAAAAACCAATTTGATTCTCCCGTCTGATGTCGTGATGCATGAGGCTCAACAACCTAGCCGTCGTGACTTTTTGAAAAACACAACCCTGATGGGAGCTGCTAGTCTTGCAGGCACAACAGCATTGGGACTAGGTAGCATGAGTAGTAACGCATACGCCGCAGGCAGTGACAAACCCGAAAAACCCGTAATCAAAGTCGGGTTTATCCCGCTCACCGACTGCGCCCCGATTGTGGTCGCCGCCAAAATGGGTTTAGACAAAAAATATGGCATCACCATCGAATTGTCCAAAGAAGCCTCGTGGGCAGGTGTGCGTGACAAACTCATCAATGGTGAACTCGACGCCGCCCATGTGCTGTATGGCCTGATTTATGGGGTGAATAACGGGATTGGCGCTGCCGCCACCCCAATGGCCATCTTGATGAACCTCAATAACAACGGCCAAGCGATTACCCTTGCCAATAAGTTGATTACCGCTGGTGTGACCAATGGTGCTGGCCTGAAAAAACACATTGCCGCTGGCAATGCCATGACCTTTGCGCAAACCTTCCCCACTGGCACGCATGCGATGTGGTTGAACTACTGGTTGGCGACCTATGGGGTCAACCCCATGAAAGATGTGAAAAACATCACTGTACCCCCACCGCAAATGGTCAGCAACATGCAAGTGGGCAACATGGACGGCTACTGTGTGGGTGAGCCTTGGAACGCCCGTGCGATTGAAAGTGGCATTGGCTTTACCGCAGCCACCACCCAAGACATTTGGGTCAACCATCCCGAAAAAGTCTTGGGTTGTACCAAGAAATTTATCCAAGAAAACCCCAACACTGCACGCGCCCTCACCATGGCAGTACTCGAAGCGTGTCGCTATTTGGATGTGTTTAAAAATCGTACCGACGTTGCCAAACTGATTGCGCAAAAAGCGTATGTCAACTGCCCTGAAGCCACCATCATGGGGCGCTTCTTGGGTCAATATGACAATGGCGCGGGCAAAAAATGGCTCGATGGCAACATGATGAAATTCCACAATGGTGGCAAAACCAACTTCCCATATTTGTCGGATGGCATGTGGTTTATGACGCAGCACAAACGCTGGGGCTTGATGAAAACCGATCCAGACTATCTGGCCATCGCCAAATCGATCAACCAAATCGACATTTATAAAGAAGCCGCCACTGCTCTCAAGATTGCTGTGCCGAGTAGCCCGATGCGTTCTAGCAAACTGATCGACGGCAAAGTCTGGGATGGTAGCAACCCTGCTGCATACGCCGCGAGTTTTGCCATCAAGGCCTAATCTGACCAACCACCGACCACGATGGTGGTCGGCAAGGAGCCAACATCATGAGTACTGAAGTTTTGGTCAGTGAAAAACCGGCCGACGACACCCGCAAAACCGCTAAAAAATCGGTGGCGATTGGGCAAATGGCTGCAAGCGTCGCCCGCTCAGTGATTCCACCCTTGATGGGCTTGGCCTTGTTTGTTTTGGGCTGGGCGATCTTGAGCCATTTTAGAACTGAACTCCCCAGTCCTCTCGCCACTTGGCAAGCCGCATTGGTGTTGTTTGCTGATCCCTTTTACCAAAATGGCCCCAACGACATGGGGATTGGCTGGAACATCTTGTACTCGCTCGGTCGGGTGGGGATGGGCTTTGGTATGGCCGCAGCACTGGGTATTCCGCTGGGCTTTATCATTGGCCGCTTTGCCTTTGTCCGCGACATGTTTGCTCCGATCATCTCGATTTTACGCCCAGTCTCGCCACTGGCATGGCTGCCGATTGGTTTGCTGGTGTTTAAAGCCGCGCAACCCGCATCAATCTGGGTGATTTTTATCAGTGCGATCTGGCCGATTATTTTAAATACCGCAGCTGGCGTGTCGCAAGTTCCCCAAGATTACATGAACGTGGCACGCGTGCTGCGTCTGTCTGAGTGGAAGATTTTTACCAAAATCTTGCTGCCCGCGACCCTGCCGTATTTGCTGACAGGTATTCGCTTGTCGATTGGTGTGGCGTGGTTGGTGATTGTGGCCGCCGAAATGCTTACTGGTGGGATTGGTCTGGGCTTTTGGGTGTGGGATGAGTGGAATAACCTCAACGTTGCACACATCATTATTGCGATTTTTGTGGTGGGTTTAGTGGGCTTGCTGCTGGAGCAAGGCTTGATTTTGTTGACCAAAATGGTATCGCGTGGGGAGACTACATCATGAGTGAGCACAGCACACACACACCCGCTTATGTTGAAATTGGTCAAGTGGGCATGAGCTTTAAGACCAAAAAAGGCACCTTTGAAGCACTACGTGATGTCAATCTCAAGATCAGCAAAGGCGAGTTTATTACCCTCATTGGTCACTCCGGTTGTGGTAAATCCACCTTGCTCAACCTGATTGCCGGTCTGACCCTCCCCTCAAACGGCCATGTGATTTGTAATGGTCGTGAAGTGGCGGGGCCTGGCCCTGAGCGTGCGGTGGTGTTCCAAAACCACTCCCTGCTACCGTGGCTGACCTGTTTTGAAAACGTGTATTTGGCGGTTGAGCGGGTGTTTGCTGCAACCGAATCCAAAGACCAGCTCAAGGCACGCACCACTGCTGCGCTACAAATGGTCGGCTTAAGCCATGCGCTGCACAAATATCCCAACGAGATTTCGGGCGGGATGAAACAACGCGTGGGGATTGCACGGGCGTTGTCGATGGAGCCACAAGTGCTGTTGCTTGATGAGCCGTTTGGCGCACTCGATGCGCTCACTCGCGCCCATTTGCAAGACGAACTCCTCACGATTGTGGAAAAAACCAAAGCCACCGTGGTGATGGTGACTCACGATGTCGATGAAGCGGTGTTGTTGTCGGATCGCATTGTGATGATGACCAATGGCCCTGCGGCCACCATTGGCGAAGTGCTGACGGTCGATTTGGCGCATCCGCGTGATCGGATGGTGCTGGCCAATGACCCGCACTACCACAAGCTGCGTGCGTCAGTACTCGACTTTTTGTATCACAAACAAAAACATCCGGTCTCAGCAGCCTAACGGGATCTTCAGTTGCACAACGGGAGCCTCGGCTCCCGTTTTTTTGCGTTGCAAGGCCTGACCTGCACGCCTGCCTTGGGGTTATTTACGCTTGCCGCTATCGACACATTCAGGCTTATTACAAATGCCATACAGGTTGAGCGAATGCCCCGTCAGCACAAAGCCCAAATCCTCTGCCACACGATGCTGCTCTGTTTCGATGGTGCTATTGGTAAACTCCACCACCCGACCACAGTTTTGGCAGACAATATGATCGTGATGATCATCTTGCGCAATCTCAAAGACTGAGTGGTTATTTTCAAAGTGATGGCGCTCGATAATGCCCGCTTGCTCAAACTGAGTCAGCACGCGATACACGGTGGCTAAGCCCACATCTTCGCCTTGCTCAAGCAAGGTTTTGTAGATGTCTTCGGCGCTTAAATGGTGATCAGGAGCATTTTCGAGCAACTCCAAAATCTTAATACGCGGCAACGTTACTTTCAGACCGGCTTTGCGCAGATCCTGATTGGTAATTGGCATGGAAACATTCTCGCAACACAGTCTGTCCAAATCTCACGGTGCTTTCACAGGTTTTTGGCCTGTAGATGCAGTATGATCATGTCTCACATCCACATGCACCGATTTTCGGGGAGATAGTGTAGCAAAATGCGTAACTTCATGCTGACGCTTCTGACCACTGCTGTGTTACTTGGCTCAGGTTGTTCAGTCTTGGGCGTGTATCGGATTGATATCCCACAAGGCTCACCGCTCACCCAAGCACAAGTCAGCCAACTCAAGCTCGGGATGACCCCTCAGCAAGTGCGCTATCTGCTCGGTAGTCCGACCATCATCGATACGCTCAACCCCAAACGCTGGGATTATATTTATCATTATGTACCCGGTTCTTATGCCCAGCGAGCCGGTCTCAAACCCGTCAGCAATCAGCATATGATCCTGATGTTTGATCAAAACGACACGCTGATGGAGATCAAAGGCCAGCAGACCATCCCTGCTGAGCAACCAGGTTTACCCGGTAGCAAAGACGCTACTTTGACCGCAAAGCCGCTGTAAGTCGGCTTTATTTCTGACGCCAGCGCCGTCCAACTGGATGGCGATTGGCACGCACACGGCGCACATCTTTGGGATCACGCGTCAAACCGCGATAGATCTCTAACCGGTCGCCATCTACGAGCACATAGGTGTCTGGGCTGATTTTTTGCCCATACACACCAAATGCTACAGCATCCACTTGTTGCACCACCAACCACGCCGCCAGCTCAGCCTGCTCAAGCAACTGCTGCGCGATTGTACCCGCAGGAACTTGCACCGTGTGTCGCCACACCTGTTGTGGCAACACACAGATCACCTCGACGCTGATCATGTCAGCAGCAGCGCATAGGCTTGTTGGGCAATCCCCACAATCGCCAGCACAATCGCCAGCGGAATGACCACCCGCATGGCAATCCGCCACACGTTATAGGTCATTTCATGGTCAAAGCTGAGTGCTTTACGCAGATGGCTGATTTTCATTTGCCAGCCACTAAACACCGCATACACCGCACACACCACCAAGCCCCACACACTTGCCAAAATCACCCATGCGGTTGACCACGGTGCCAGCCAAATCAGCATGGCGGTGCCAATCATCGCCCATTGCAAGACCAACGGCAAACCACGCGCAGCCAATTGAATCCGTACCATCGCCACCAAATACGCCGATCCACACAGCAAGGCGATGGCATACAAGCTAATCGCCCAATGGCTATGAATCCCTTGCGCAAACGCAAACAACACACCAGCCAATACCTGTGCTGCCCAAATCGGCAGTGCCGACTGACTTGCCTGTTCGCGTGGCTGCTCAAGTGCGGCTTGCCAATACAAGCCCATGCCAAGGCCACTCGCCACCAACGCCAAAATCACAGCAGACGACCATTCAATCAACGAAAAACTCGTCCACGCCCAATGACCAATGCCTTGATGAAAGGTACTCATCTCCACAGCGCAGATGGCAAATACCACCCCTGCAAATACCGCTAATCTGGGCACCCAAGACAGTGCAATCGCCACCACCGGCAATAATGCCCACAACAGCAATTCGGGTAACGCAAGCTCAGACTGCGCCAGACTTTGGAGCGCATAACCGGCCGACTGATGTGCCATACCGCCCGCCATCAAGGCCATCACACCGACAGCCAGCCAACCCACCAGTCGCCAAGCGGGTTTGACATCCGCTTCACGGGTCAAGGCAGATAAGGCTTGTAATGGGGAAGTTTTGCTGCGGCGTGCAAGCGCAGACTCCAGCAGTGTCAACGGCAGTGCCAACACCACCATACACACGATCCACACCAACCAAAAATCAATTTGTTGGATACGCACACTGCCGCCACCGGGTGCAAACCAGCTCGACAACAACAACACCATCAACAGAGCAACGACCGCTCCGGGAATACGATTGAGTACCGCGGGATTCATAGAGACCACTTGAGTAAATCAACACGATGGCGCTCATGCTAGTCAAAAGCAGTCACGCTGTCATGCAAGGTGTGAAAAACCACAACAAAAAACAAAGCCCCGAACTTCGGGGCTTCGCAGTGGGGATCGGCTTAGTGCAGACCACCCAAGAAGTTCGCCAGATTTTCGATGTCTTGATCCGACAATTTAGCAGCAACCATTTGCATCATGCCCGCTTCACCGGGTTTGGCACCATCGTTCATCCGTTTGGTGCCAGTCAAATCATTGCGACCTGCCGAACGGAAGGCTTGCAGCTGCGCTTTGATATAGTCTGGATGCTGACCACCCACTTTCGGGAAGGCCGCAAATGGATTGCCTTTGCCTGTTGGGCCGTGACAGCCTGCACATGGCACCACACCACGGCTACCATCGCCACCGCGATAGAGTTTTTCGCCTGCTGCGACAATCGCAGGATCAGCCAAGCTCACGGCTGATTTTTTGGAAGCAAAATAAACCGCGAGGTTTGCCATTTGCTGTGGGGTCATGTTGGCAACTTGCCCTGCCATGATCGCATTCACACGAGCACCGCTTTTGAAATCCATCAACTGTTTGTAGATGTACTTGGCGTTTTGGCCGGCCAAACGTGGGAACGCGGGCGAGCTACTGTTACCATCTGCGCCATGACAGGCAGCACACACTGCTGACGCTTGCTTACCAGCATCTAAAACACCTGCGGGCATATTGGATGCAGCCTGTGCTGCACTCAGGCTGGCCAGTGCAAACGCAGCGGCAATCAGTTTTTTCATAACACAGCATCCCAATCAGTTTTGCAAAAAATCTGGGGCATCGGTCTGGCGAGTCGGTTACTCCGACATCAGCTTGATCAACGCCATATAATCTTCATCTGTACAACGATCACACAATCCACGCGCAGGCATGTTTTTAAAGCCATTCTTGGTGTGAGCCACCAAGGTGGGCATACCTTGTTTGAGGCGCGGTGCCCACGCCGCTTTGTCACCGGTTTTGGGCGCCCCAAGCACCCCCGCCGCATGACATGTGGCGCAAGATTGATTGTACAGGTCATTTACGCCTGCGTGCACACTCGCTGAACCAAATGCCAGCAGCGCGGCGATCAGGGTATTGCGCAGCATGGTACTCATGTCTTGTACTCCATCAACGATGA
>CALFYA010000268.1 GCA_937952925.1 uncultured Moraxellaceae bacterium | reverse complement strand
CGAAGTGCTGCCCGGCGTAGGCGCGGTTGCCGCCGCCGTGCCCGCGGCGCCGGACGAAGCGGTCTCCGTGATCTGCGTCGGCGGTCCGTCGGCGCGCATCGCCGCGCGCGAGGACGAACTGGCCGCGCTCGTGCGCGAACGCTTCGGCCTAGAAGAACACGACGTGGCCCAGCTCGACACCTGGCTGGCCGACGCCGGTGTGCGCTGGGGCCTAGATGCGCCACACCGCAAGCCGTGGGGCATTGCACCCGACATGGCCGACGCCAACCAAAACAGTTGGCTGTTTGGCATCGAGCGTTTGCTGCTGGGCGATAAAGCCGCCGACTATCATGACGCACCCAAAGCAGGTGGTATTGATATGGCGTTTTTGTCAGAAAATGGGTTTTTAAGGAAGTGATGGGGTGGGGGTGCGCGTGGCGCACCTTACCAAACTTATTTGTTTTGCTCCAGTAGGGTCTGCTGTACCACTTTCCATTTACCATTCTGAGTGTCGAAACGCATGATGTATCTAAATTTATTTGCAGGAATGGTGCCATCCTCATCTTTTCCTCCATATTTAGTATCTGCAAAATTCCAAGAGACTACCTCTATCACATTTGGTTGCACCATTGCCACACTCTCAATAAATCTGCTATTGATTTGTCCTGCTTCAGTGCCTCCCAAATCTTCTTGATCGAATATGCTAGCAGTTGTAACCAAAAAAGGCCGATAATCAGACCATCTGCTCACCACTGATAGCATCATATAAAATGTGCCCGATCCACCAAGACATCCTATGTCACCACCCCACAATACGTAATAGGTAGCCTCTCCAAGCTCAGTGTCTCGACTATCAAGAAACACATCTTGTAAGTTGGTTCTTTCTTGAGCAGGAGTGTCTTTATCAAACGTAGTCGCACAAGCAGTAGATTCGGCATACTTCTTTGCAACGGCAAGCACTTGTTGCTTTTCCTGTTGTATGGTCGATGCTGCATTTAAAGAAGACGAAACGGAGATGAGAGCAAGTGTTAAAAAGCGATTGAAAACTTTCATACGTATCCCTCTTGAAAAAGTTTTTAGAGCGCAAACTGGCATAAAGTATATATTGGAAACCTATTTAAGCAACGTTTTTTATGGCATAATCCTAACTAAAATAGAATCTTAAATCCATTCGATCTTAAGATTAACAGTTAATAGCCTATGCTAAATATGATTTTGATCCGTGATGAGTTGAAGTAGGCATGACCGTAAGCTGAGCAAAAGCTCAGCCTACATCGAGATGATCAGCTCTTCTTCGGCGACACCCACATCTGGATCACTGCCCGAAACACCAGATCATTATGCGTATCAAATACTTTGACCTCTGCTGGAAACTCACCAGCTTTTGACCAATCAAAGTTGGGGTTGAGCGGGGTTGCCCGTGCAGTCAAATCGGTAGTGGCTTTTTTCAGGTATTCCACCGTCATGCCTTTGGGAATCCAGCGATGGGTGGTGGGGATGCTGACATCGGTCATCAAGCCGCCCGCCAGCTCCGCCATATTACACATCACAATTGCATGCACCGTGCCCAAATGGTTGTGCACCGCACGGCGGTTTTTGATTTGTACTTCGCAATAGTTGGGCGCAAGCTCGCTAATCAAGGGAGAGATGGTACTAAAATACGGTGCTTGCAAGCAGACAGCTTTAGAAAACAACAGCTTGCCCATCGGCAACTTGCAAGCTTTTTGATACATCGCCAGATTTTTTGGTGTGGAGTTGGACATGATCAGCACCCAAGATGGTGTGGAAGAGATGCTTTGAATCTAGGTTCTATTTTTGTACTTGTGACTGGCATGACCGACCATTTTTGCTGCAAAAATGGTCATAGCTTGTCGTGATTAAATTTGTCCTGCCAACCATTTGCCCATCTGCTTACGATGCGCGCGTGATTCAGGCACCCATGTAAACAGCGCAAAGGCGTGCCACAGCCCTTCAAAATGTTGATAGTTCACGGTCGTGCCAGCGGCTTGGGCGCGTTTGACCAATTCGACACTATCGTCGAGCAACACTTCCCGCGAGCCGACACTGACCAACATCGGCGGCAGGTCGTGTAGTGGGGCAAATAGGGGCGATAGGCGTGGATTTTTACGATCCAGCACTGGGGCGTAGTGCTGCATAAACTCACGCTCCATCATCAAGCGACCAAGCAGCGGATCGTGCGCGTCTTGACTGATTTGGCTGTCGCTACTCAAGCGCAAATCAACCCACGGCGAATGCAGTGCCATACGGGTTGGGCGGATCAAGCCTTGATCGCGGGCATCAAGCGCAACGCGCAAACACAAATGCCCACCGGCGGATTCACCCGCGAGTAACCATTCGGCTTTTGGTGCGGCTTGGGTCAGCTCACGCCACACCACGGTTGCCCAATTGATCGCAACCGGATAAGGCGCTTCAGGGGCGAGTGGATAATCGGGGATATACACCGATGTTGCGCGGCAATCTTGCATCAGGCGTGCGGCATAGCCGCGATAGGCTTTGGCACTGCCCATCATAAAGCCACCACCATGCCAATAAACCAACTGCCGTCCGGCGACTGCATCGGCGCGGGTATTGATCAGTTGATCCACCGGATAGCCTGCAAGGGTGTGCTGGCGTAATTCGGTGGTTTTGGGCAGTGGCGTATGCCCAAGGGTGTGTTCGACCACAGTACGCATCAGTTTGGTGTTTTTGTAGCCATGATCGGCACGCCAAGCCAACAGGCGTTTGTTTTGCATCAAGGTCAACATGGTGAGCTTGGCAGCGAGGCTAGGCTTCATACACATCCTTTGTGAGAATAGGGTCAAGACGATAGATATGAAAAAACCCCAAAACGATGCACCGTTTTGGGGTTTTTGGCAATGTTGCCAGAATCTGGCGGTGAGAGAGGGATTC
>CALFYA010000267.1 GCA_937952925.1 uncultured Moraxellaceae bacterium | reverse complement strand
ATTTTTCCTAGACATAATCGTTTAACCAAGTTGTTGCGTGAAGAATTGAACCCAGCGTTGTACAAAAACCGCATGGTCTTGTGCAGTTTGGCTGAATTCTTTGATTGGGGCATTCATGCCAGAGGCGTGGGCACTGCTATTACGGTCTTGCATTAAACCAAATAGACAATGAAGGTCTTGATCTAGGTCTTGCCCCTCAGAAGTGCGGTAAATTAATGGGTGTTGCGGATGGTCACTCACACTCAGTAACGCAGCCACGACCAATGGCCCCAGCGATACGTCTGCTTGTGCCCAACGACCTGTTGAGTAGCCGATTGCACTAAATACAGCTCGTGCAGGTGTCTTACAAAACAAGTCGAGGCTGTCTGAGCGGAAATAGTGGCCAGCACGGCGCTGTAGGGCACGACGCATGTCATCATGCTTAAAGTCTTTTTCAATGATTTCGGCGTGTGGTAGCGGCCATTTTTTAAGCATGTGCTTAAAGCATGCTTCAAGAGCTTTTTGGCATTGGTTGTTTAGATCTTCAGCGTCTGAATATTGTGGAGGACTACTCTCACGCAATTGTTTACTACGTCTTTGTATGGCAATCAAATACTGTACCAGTTGATCAACGCGATCGGCGAACGGAAAGTGAATGGCTAGCTCAAACGCCGACTCAGCAGCTATTCGCTCTTCAAATTCTTGAAACGTTTCGTCTGGTTTGATCTGTCCTCCTATAAAGCGTTGTACTTTTTGTGCGAACGCCTTGTGTCGGGTTGCGAGCGCCATGGGTAGTTGCTGTATCCATTCGTCAACTTGGGCAGTATGAGTTGGGTCTTGCAGAGCGCATTCATGATTTGCAATCGGACTTTGCATCAAATGCGATAGAATAAACAAAGGCTGTGGCGACTGATCGATCAACTCAAAATCATCCAACTGAATGTTTGTGCCAGACTGATGATCTTGGTGACGTAGGTTTTGACCAACCCAAGCATCACGATGCTTTTGCAGGGCCCATCGAATCTGATGAGTTCTTGGGGCAATAGGCTCGTCACGATGCGTAGGGTGCAGAATAAATGGTGATAGTTTCTTGCCAGAATCTTTATTGGTGGCGATGAGCACGTTGTCGCCTACCTGCTCTGTGTCGAGGTAGTTTAAGTCTGGTAGAAGACGAGGCCACACCTTACCTGTAATTGCATCCTGTAAAATAAAGCAGCGACGCAATTCTCTACGCTGCTCTAGCGCGTCATCAAGTATCGCTTTGCCAGTCTCGGTTAATTTGCCATAGCTATCAAGCCAACCATTTGGCTGGAGTTCGTTGGCAATAATTAAGTGCACCAAGTCAACTTCGGTGCCAAGCCATCCTGCAATCTTTTCTGGATCAGTTTGACCCGTATCAAACAATCCAAGGATTGTGTGCTGGAATAAATTCAGCTTCTTGGGTGGCTGATTAATCGGTGCAAGTATTTTCCAGCCCCATACAGGCAAGAACAGCATATCCTCACTTGATTGACCACGTGGCAACTGATGGTAGTACGATAAGAAAACATCAGAAAACAAAGCCATATTCTCCTTGACATAGCCTTACAAATGCAGGCAAAGCAGGGGTGGCTTGTTGAGCGGCAGGATGTCGCGCAAGTCCAATATCACCCACCATGATCAACAAAGATCGCTGTCGACTCAGTGCAACGTTTAGGCGGTTATCAACCCGCAAAAAGCCATAGGCACGCGTAAGTTTTTCGTCTAGCTCCAAGCCTGATAGTCCATCTAGGCTAAAATTAGCTGGTAATGTACGCACTAACGATACAAATACTATGTCGAACTCCTTGCCTTGAAAAGCATCAACTGTACCTATACGTAATCGTTCTTCCCCAATATTTTTGCCAATAGCCAAGCTACGATATGCTTCACCAATAGTATAATCACCCGTGGGACTTTTTTCGGTTAAACCATACTGTGCCATCGTTTCGAACAGACTATCGCGCTGACCCGCATAAAAACTGATCACACCAACACTAAGCTCGGGTCGTTCGTTTAAAATACGTTTTGCCTCTTGGGCAATCCACTTCGTTTCAGTGGGGCGATGCCAGCTTGTACCACGACGCTGCTGTGATCCTTGTGCTGCAGGAATATCCTTCCATGCACAAACTGCTTGCTGATAACCTGACACACCATGTACAAAATCGCTGTCAGGTCGAGTCGTTTTAATTGGCGGCAGCCCGTGTTTTTCATAAAAATTTTGACTAATAAAGTCACCTAGTAATCTGTGCATCCTGAACTGTGTGTCTAGCATCACCACTCGTTTTGGCTGTTGTTGTTCATTTTCAAGTGTCTCAAGTTGTTCGACCATGCGCTTGAACAAGCTGTCTTTTAGCATAGCCTGTTGCACTTCATCCCACTCTTGGTCTTTGCTCAGTTCCTTTTCAACATCATCATCGGTCATGTGCGGCAACTGGCGATGATCACCTACGAGCACCAACCGTTTACGTGCCATAGACATTGGAATCATTAAATCTAATGGTGTTGCGCGGGCAGCCTCATCAATAATCACATTCTCAAACACGATTTGACTTTCTGTGCCAATCAGCTTGAGTTTTTGCATCGGGCGGCCAGCGGCTTGTTGGCATGTTGCACCAAGTACAGCGGTATAGTCCTTAATGGCCTGCTGTAGAGACTGAGTTGACGCATTCAAAGCAGCACGATACTCGTCTAAAACCATCAAATGGCCGAAACTTTTTGAGTTGCGCACCTTGTTTTGCAGGTCGATGCGTAGCTCCGTGAGCATTTTGCAATCCTGCTCATCTAATGCCTGTCGCACATGGCGTGGGCGATAGTCCGGTAAACAGCGATCGAGCAATATATTTTTAAGCTCCAACAATGAGTCAAGCTGAGAGCTTTCTAGCGCTGCACC
>CALFYA010000266.1 GCA_937952925.1 uncultured Moraxellaceae bacterium | reverse complement strand
CTGCAATCGACAGCATCGGCAGATCATTGGCACCATCGCCCACCGCAATCGCTTGTTCAAGGCGGATGCCTTCACGCTGAGCAATCTCACGCAGCAGCTCAGCCTTACGCGCCCCATCGACAATGCGGCCTTTGACTTCACCTGTGACTTTGCCATCGACAATATCGAGGTGATTGGCATGTACTTCGTCAATGCCCAGTTTTTGCTGGAGGTACTGGGCAAAATAAGTAAAGCCCCCCGACAAAATCGCGGTGCGATAACCGAGTGCTTTGAGGGTGGAGATCAGCTGTGCAGCGCCTTCGGTAATGGTCAGCCGCTCAGCAATGGCAGCGAGTACCGATGCATCTAAGCCTTTGAGCAGTGCCACACGCGCCGCAAAGCTTTGGTTGAAGTCCAGCTCACCAGACATCGCACGCTCGGTAATTTCGGCCACTTGATGCCCCACACCGGCTTCTTTGGCCAGCTCATCAATCACTTCTTGCTCAATCAAGGTCGAGTCCATGTCAAAACAGACCAGACGGCGATTGCGGCGATACACATTGTCTTCTTGCACAGCAATATCAATCGATTGCTCAGCCGAGAGACGTAGACAGTCGGCACGCAAGGCTTGAGCATCGAGCAACTTGCCACGCACGCCAAACTCGACACAGGCTTTGCCATTGTTTTGTGCGCTGGCAATCGCAGCTAAGGGCAGGCGACCCGATAAGCGATTGAGGGTTTCGATGTTAAAACCGTAGCGTGAAATCACCCCAGACACTGCCGACAAATGCGCAGGGGTGAGTGAGCGTGCCAAGACGGTGACGATATAACGGGTTTGGCCACCTTCGGAGACCCAGCGTTCATAGTCGTCGGTGCTGATCGGCTCAAAGCGCACGGTGAGTCCCAATTCCTGTGCAATCAGCAGCATATCGCGCATAGCCAGTGCCGTATTGGTGGCATCGGGGCTGGCGGTGACGATCCCCAAGGTGAGCTGGTCGTGGATGACGCCTTGCCCCACATCCAGCACATCAAGACCATGACGTGACAGTACCGCCATCAGTCGGGTGAATTGACGAGGTTGGTCGGGGCCCAAAAAAGACATCAAAATGATTTCACGCATTGCATCAGCTCGCGCTTGAGTGACAAGATGCGGCGAATCATAATCCATTTGCTTGCATTTTTGACCGGATATCCAATTGAACGCACCCCGCCAAGGCGTCTATGCCGCTTTACTGGCTTGTAGCTTTGCTTTACATGCCGTGCTGATCATCCAAGGAACGATGCATCAACTCGACCAAACCCGCGCCACGCAAGGGGAGCTGTTGCAAAATCAGTTGTCGGCGGATGTGCTGCCGACGCTGGCTGCGCGTGATACGGTGGGTTTGGCATTATTGCTCAATCGTTATGCCAAGCGTCCAGATGTGGCGCTGATCCAAGTCAAAGATGCACAAGGACACGTGTTGGCGACTGGCGGCAATGCACCCACGCGTGGCGGTCAGTTGTTTAGCCAAAAGGTGATGATTGACGGCCAGCTCTCTGGGCATGTGGTGGTGTCGTTGATTGAGCCGAGTCGTGGTGAGGTGATTCGTTATCAATGGCTGCCACTGTTGTTGTCGCTGTTGATCCACGGCATGTTGTGGTTGCTGTATCGGGTGATTGCACGTCCAAAACCACAGCCTGCGCCTGCACCTGCGGTTTATAGTGCGCCGGTCGCACCGCAAGCCGCAGCAGAGCCTGCACCGGTCGTGCCTGCACCACCCCCTGCACCGATTCATGATCCACTGGTGATGTGGATTGGCTTTGATGATCCGCGTCAGTTGCTCGATACCTTAAGTCCTAGCTTGGCTGAGCCGTACTTTTTGCTGTGTCAAACCTTGCTAGAGCAAGCCATCCAGATGCTCGGCAAATTGACTGAAGGAGACAAGCCGACGGTAGAAATCCGCCAGCGGTTTAGCGCACAGGGGGCGCGTGTGGGGTTGACCGGACTCACCCACACCGAGCAAGCACGTTATGCCGTATTGCTTGGCAGTTTGTTTAATGTGTTGACCGAGGTGGTGTATCGCCGCCATCGGGAGATGAAGCATTTTGCCTTGTACACCCGTGTGGCGATTGCCGCTGAGCAGCAAGACAAAACCGCAACCGCATGGGCAGAAAGCTTACTCAAACATGCCAAGGTGCGTGGAGTGACGGTGCATTTGCCGGATCAAGTGCTCACTGAGCTGCTGCGCCATTATCCGATGAGTAATATTGAGCATCCGCTGGATCAGCAAATGCGTGAAGCCATGCATATTGATGGCTTGAGCGTCGAGCAGGCCAAGCTGATTGGAGATGCGCGTGGGCGGATTTTGGGGGGTAAGCGAGACGGTGAGGCGCACTAAGCACCGCTCACCCATCAAGCCGAGGGGCGTGATCATCAAGCCCCTTGTGTTGGTTAGCCTAGCAACGCCCACAGCCCCAGCCCTGCAAAAATCAACGCCGCCACCCCATGAATCCATTTGAGCGGCAGCTTGCCCGCCATTTTGTCACCAATCAGTACCGCAGGGACATTGGCGATCATCATGCCAATGGTCGTGCCCGCCAGTACCGGCACAAGCGCATCAAAACGCGCAGCGAGGGCAACGGTGGCAATCTGAGTTTTATCGCCAATTTCAGCAATAAAAAACAAGATAAAAGTCATGCCAAACACGCCATAGCGTTGCCAACGGGCAATCTCTTCGTCTTCATCACCGAGTTGGTCGGGAATTAGCATCCAACCGGCCATCAGCAAAAATGAAATCCCCAACATCCAGCGCAGCACATCAGCACTGACCCACGCGGTGACCCACTGACCGATGGCCGCAGCAAGCGCATGATTGAGGATCGTGGCAAACAAAATCGCGGCAATAATCGGGACGGGTTTGCGAAAGCGTGCGGCGAGCAATAACGAGAGCAACTGGGTTTTATCACCCATCTCCGCGAGTGCGACAAGGCCGGTAGAAATCAGGAAGGCATCCATAAAACACTCAAGGGGGCTGGCGATTACCCATGACACCACGCATCCGCCAGCCCACAAGTGTCTGGAAGCGCAGTATCAAAGGTCTTGCCAGTCCATCGTCAATCGTTGCGATTGACCGATGCCTACCCACGCCATGTCGAGGTGCGACAAGTATGTTGACGAGGGTCTACGCAGTGCGTAGCGGCTACTCCCCAATGAAGTGACTTTATTATAACCTTGAACATCCGATTTGGCGAGCTTCAAAGCAGGACACTGAAAGTAGGTTTGTAGGAGGAGTGTCCCAAAAGAATCCAAAAAAAACCAAAGATGCCATCGCGCGAATGAGCAAAAAAACCGTTAGAATAGCCGACCCAGTCTCGGGTGGCAGATGTTGGCTGCGCCAAAGGTGAATCCATGAAACTCAATACCGTCGAAGAGCTGATTGCGGATATTCGTGCCGGTCGTATGGTCATTTTGATGGATGACGAAGATCGCGAAAACGAAGGCGATCTGGTGATGGCAGCCACCCATGTCCGCCCTGAAGACATCAATTTTATGATTACCCATGCGCGTGGCTTGGTCTGTTTGACCCTGACCCGTGAGCGTTGTCAGCAGTTGAACCTGCCACTGATGGTACAACGCAGCGGCGCCGCGCATGGCACCAACTTTACCTTGTCGATTGAAGCCGCCGAAGGCGTCTCGACCGGTATTTCAGCCGCCGACCGCGCTCGCACCGTACAAGCAGCAGTCGCCCCGATGGCAAAACCTGCTGATATCGTGCAACCCGGTCATATTTTCCCACTGATGGCACAGCCCGGTGGCGTCTTGCACCGTGCAGGTCATACCGAAGCGGGTTGTGATTTGGCGCGTTTGGCCGGTCTTGAGCCTGCCGCCGTAATCGTCGAAGTGATGAATGAAGACGGCACCATGGCGCGTCGTCCAGATTTGGAAGTGTTTGCCGAAAAACACAACCTCAAAATCGGTACGATTGCCGATCTGATCCATTACCGGATTTTGAATGAAAAAACCGTAGAGATTGTTGATCAGCAAGTGCTGAACACCATTCACGGGACGTTTACCTTGTATCGCTTTAGCGAGCGCGGCACACCCGATACCCATCTTGCATTGGTCAAGGGCAACCCCAGTGAAGGGGTGACCACCGTGCGGGTACACGGCTTTAACCCGATGCGTGATTTGTTTGGCGCAGGCTACCAAGGCAAACCGGTGTGGGATATCCACTCGGTACTCGATACCTTGGCTGATAGCGAGCGCGGCGTGTTGGTGTGGATTGGTCAACAAGAGCCGGTTGATTTGGGCGCAGCCTTGGATGCCTTCAATTGCAGCAAGCCCGCGCCATCACTTGGCGCACAGCAATACCGTAGCATTGGTGCGGGCGCTCAGATTTTGCGTGAATTGGGCGTGCGCCAAATGCGCTTGCTCAGCTCGCCCCTGAAGTTTAATGCATTGTCTGGCTTTGATTTGGAAGTGGTCGAGTACGTCTCACCCCAAGCCTAAGCCCATTTTTTCACAGTTACTGCATTTGCGATGCTGACCGGAGATTACACCATGTCGATTCAAACCATTGAAGGCCAATTGCATTTGGGCAATGAAGGCCGTTATGCCATCTTGGTCGGTCGTTTCAACAGCTTTGTGGTCGAGCCGATGCTTGACGGTGCACTCGATACCTTGAAGCGTCATGGCGTGCAAGATAGCCAAATCACCATCGTGCGTGCACCCGGTGCATGGGAATTGCCGGTGGTGGCCAAAAAATTGGCACAGTCGGGCAAATATGACGCGATTGTGGCGCTCGGTGCGGTGATTCGCGGCGGTACACCACACTTTGAATATGTGGCCGGTGAGTGCGCCAAAGGCTTGGGCGTGGTTGGCCTTGAGTCGGGCTTGCCGGTGATTTTTGGCGTGCTGACCACCGACAGCATTGAGCAGTCGATTGAGCGTGCGGGTACCAAAGCGGGCAACAAAGGCGCAGATGCCGCATTGACCGCCATTGAAATGGTGAATTTGCTGAAGGCACTGTGATGAGTCAGCAAAAACCTCGTTTTGACCCGAGCAAAAACGCACTGCGTGCACAGCAAGCGGCACAGCGTAAAGCGCGCCGCTTTGCCTTGCAGGGGTTGTATGAATGGCATCTGACCAGCAATCCTTCGCATGACATCATGGCGCGTACCCATGCCGAAAATGCGATGCACAAGGTCGATACTCAGTATTATCAGCAAATGCTGACCTTGATTATCCGTGATCATGAGCGGCTGGATCGCTTGATTAGCCAAGTGATTGATCGTGATTTTGATTCATTGGATGGCGTGGAGCGTGCGGTGCTGCGCATTGGCACTTTTGAGCTGCGTGATCGGGTCGAAATCCCCTACAAAGTGGTGATTGACGAAGCGATTGAGCTGGTCAAGCACTTCGGGGCAACCGATAGCCATAAGTTTATCAATGGCGTGCTCGATAAACTGGCACGTCATTTGCGCTACGAAGAAACCGGTGATGAGCCGCCTGCACCACTGGTAGATGAATCCGCACCTGCGACACATGCCGATGAGGCAGATGAGTAAGCAGCAGCAAAAGCTGGAGCGACAACCCCTACTGTGGCATCCGCAGTGGGGGTTTTGTTTGTCATGAATGAATTTGAGTTGATCCGTCAGTTTTTTGTCGAACCGACCACCGATGCAATGGTGCGTTTGGGGATTGGGGATGACTGCGCGATTGTTGCCCCGCAAGCGGGCGAAGAGTGGGTGATCACCACCGATACCCTCGTGGCAGGACGACATTTTCCGTTAGACACCGATGCGTACTCGATTGGCTGGAAAGCCTTGGCGGTCAATTTGTCGGATGTGGCGGCGATGGGCGCGCGTCCGCGTATGGTGCTGTTGGCCTTGAGTGTGCCCGATGCCGATCCGGTATGGTTGGCGCAATTTCGCCAAGGCTTGTTTGATTTGGCACAGCAACATGGCGTGCAGTTGATTGGCGGCGATACCACCAAAAGTCCGCTATTGTCGATCACCATCACTGCGCTGGGCAGTGTGGCAAGCGGGCAGGCGATCCGCAGAAGCGGTGCACAAGTGGGCGATTATGTGGTGGTGACCGGTAGTATTGGCGATGCGGCGTATGCGCTACGCCATCCGCACAGTGCGCTGCAACATCGCTTGGATCGACCGATCCCCCGTGTGGCCTTTGCCCAAGGTTTGCGTGGTGTTGCCCATGCCATGCTCGATATTTCCGATGGTTTAGCCCAAGATTTGGGGCACCTATTGCGGCAAAGTGGTGTGGGTGCCGTGCTTGATTGGTCGGCGATTCCGATCCATCCGTTGCTGGCTACTTTGCCATTGCCTGAGCAGCAACAGTTGGTGTTGTCGGGTGGCGATGACTATGAGCTGTGTTTAACGATTGCACCGCATGCATGGCCTGTATTACAAGAGTGGGCAGCACAGACCAATACGCCGGTACAGGTGATTGGGCAGATTACCGCACAGCAGGGATTGTCGTTAAGCTGTCAAGGACAGATCAGCGCGTGGACTCACACAGGATTTATGCATTTTGACTCAACAACAACATCCCCTTAATGATGCCCATCAGTGGCACAGTATGCGTGGCATTGACCGCCTGTGGTATGCGCTTGGCGTTGGATTGGGCACAGGGCTGGCGCCCAAAGCACCAGGTACGGTGGCGTCGTTTGCGGTGCTCTGTCTGGCACCGTTGTGGGTGTGGCTGGGGCTGTGGCCGTCGTTGCTGGTGGTGGTGGTGATGATGGGGATTGGTATTCCCATTTGTGGCAAAACCGCACAATTGATGGGTGTACATGACGATGGTCGGATTGTCTGGGACGAATTTGTTGGGCAGTCGATGGCACTGTTGCCACTGGTGGCATTGGGCTTGATTTCAGCGTCGATGATCGGCATGTTGCATGTACTGGTGGCGTTTGGTTTTTTTCGGTTGTTTGATATCTGGAAACCGTGGCCGATTGGTGAGTTGGATCGCCGTGTGCATGGCGGTTTTGGCATTATGCTCGATGATATTTTGGCGGGTGTGTTTGCGGCAGGGGCGGTGTGGGGATGGGCGGCGTATGTCTGGCCGAATCTACAAGGATGATCAATCCCTTCTCATTTTTTAATCAAGAGGGCGGTGTGAGCCGTCGAATGTGCGTGGAGCGACAACGATTATGGCGTTAACGGTCATTATTTTGGCGGCAGGCAAGGGGACACGGATGAATTCTCGTCTGCCCAAAGTACTCCAACCTTTGGCCGGTCGCCCGCTATTGGCGCATGTGCTTGAGCAGGCCAAGCGCTTGCAAGCGGATCGGATGATCACCGTGTATGGGCATGGTGGCGCGTTGGTACAAGCCGCATTTGCAGGCCAAACGATTGAGTGGGTCGAGCAAGCCGAGCAACTTGGCACCGGTCATGCGGTACAAGTGACCTTGCCGGTGTTGCCCACCGAAGGGCAAAGCCTGATTTTGTATGGCGATGTGCCGTTGGTGCAGCCTGAAACCTTGCAGCGCTTGCAAGCGGCGGCGACTGGTGGCTTGGCGATGATCACCATGAACCTCGCCAACCCAACCGGTTATGGTCGTATCAAGCGTGAACATGGCCGGATTGTGCGGATTGTCGAGCAAAAAGACGCCAGCCCCGAAGAGCGTCTGATCACCGAGATCAACACCGGCATTTATTGTGTAGACAATGCACGCTTGCATGAATGGCTGCCCAAGCTGTCCAATCACAATGTGCAAAAAGAATATTATTTGACTGATATCGTCGAGATGGCTGCTGCGGATGGCGTGGAGATTGGCAGCATTGAACCGACCTATGATTTTGAAGTCGAAGGCGTCAATGATCGGCTGCAACTCTCCGCACTTGAGCGGCGTTTCCAAGCGTATCAAGCTGAGCAGTTGATGCGTGCTGGCGTCACCTTACTCGATCCCGCCCGTTTTGATTTGCGTGGACGTTTGAGCGTGGGGCAAGACGTGCGCATTGACGCCAATGTGATCATTGAAGGCGATTGCTACTTGGGTGATGGCGTGGTGGTGGGGGCAGGCTGTGTACTCAAAAACGCCCGCGTGGGTGCCGGCAGCGTATTGCAACCCTATAGTGTGCTTGATGATGTGGTGGTGGGCAGCGAAAACGCGATTGGCCCCTTTGCACGGCTACGGCCGGGTAGTGAGCTGGCCGACGGCGTGCATATTGGCAACTTTGTCGAAGTCAAAAACAGCCGGATTGGACGTGGTAGCAAAGCCAACCATTTGGCCTATGTCGGCGATGCCGTTGTGGGCAGTGGCAGCAATATTGGCGCGGGTACGATTACCTGCAACTACGATGGCGCGTATAAGCATCAAACCGTGATTGGCTCTAATGCCTTTATTGGCTCCAACAGTTCACTGGTTGCACCGGTGACCATTGCCGACGGCGCAACCGTGGGCGCCGGTTCGGTGATCACCAAAGATGTGGCTGAGTCCCAATTGGCGATTGCACGCGGTCAACAGCGCAACATCAACAACTATCAACGTCCTAGCAAAAACAAGTGAGAGCCTAAACCATGTGTGGAATCGTCGGCGGTGTGGCAGAGCGTCATTTGGCGCAAGTATTGGTCGAAGGTCTCAAACGCCTTGAGTATCGGGGTTATGACTCAGCCGGTGTGGCACTGATTAGCCAAGGGCAGATTCATCGGGTACGTCAAACCGGTAAAGTGGCGATGCTTGAAGCGGCGGTCAAAGCCGCCCATCCGCAAGGGCATTTGGGCATTGCGCATACCCGTTGGGCAACTCACGGCAAACCCACCGAAGCCAATGCCCACCCGCATACCTCCGGTGAGATTGCGGTGGTGCACAACGGCATCATCGAAAACTACCAAGCGCTCAAAGACGAGTTGATGGCACAAGGCTATGTGTTTAGCTCGCAAACCGACACTGAAGTGGTCGCCCACTTGGTGCATCGCGCCTATCAAAGCAACCCCGATTTGCTGTCGGCAGTCCAGTCGATTGTGCCGCTCTTGCATGGGGCGTATGCGCTCGGCATCGTGCACGCTGGCAATGACAACGAGCTCATCGCCGTGCGTGCCGGTTCGCCATTGGTGATTGGTTTGGGGATTGGTGAAAACTTTATTGGTTCCGATCAACTCGCGTTGTTGCCGGTCACCAATCGCTTTATTTATTTGGATGAAAAAGACATCGTCCGCTTGACCCGCGACAGCGTCGAGATTTTCCAAAACGGTCAAATCGTCCGCCGTGAAGCGCACGAACTCGATGCAAGTGTGACCAATGCCGACAAAGGCGGTTACAAGCACTACATGCTCAAAGAAATCCATGAGCAGCCTGAAGCATTGAGCCGCACGCTGTCGGTTGGACTCACCGAAAACGCGCTCAAGCCTGAATTTTTGCAAGATGGCGACGCGATTTTGGGCAGTATTGCCCAAGTGCAAATCGTGGCCTGTGGCACCAGTTACCATGCGGGGATGGTGGCTAAATATTGGTTTGAGCAGATGCTCCGCGTGCCTTGCCAAGTCGAGATCGCCAGCGAGTTTCGCTATCGCTATCCGGTGGTCAGCCCACGCACGTTATTGGTGTGTATCTCACAATCGGGTGAAACTGCCGACACCTTGGCGGCACTGCGCGATATCCAAAAACAAAACATCATGGGCGTGGCGTCACTGGCGCTGTGCAACGTGCCAACCTCGTCGTTGGTACGCGAAACCGATCTGCATATCCTGACCCAAGCCGGTCCTGAGATTGGCGTGGCTTCGACCAAGGCGTTTACCACCCAGCTGGCGGCGCTGATGCTGTTGGTACTCAAAATCGGCCAAGTGCAGCAGCGTCTGACGCCGATCCAAACCGCTGCCATTGCGGAGCAGTTGTGGCAGATTCCCCAAGCGATGAGCAGCACCTTGCAGCTTGATGGGGCGATTGAGCGGATGGCGCGTGCGTTTATTGAAAAACGGCATACCCTGTTTTTGGGGCGTGGCGTGCAATTCCCGATTGCCCTTGAAGGCGCACTCAAGCTTAAAGAAATCTCGTATATCCATGCCGAAGGCTATGCCGCTGGTGAACTCAAGCATGGCCCCTTAGCGCTGGTCGATCACGACATGCCGATTGTGGTGATTGCTGCCGATGATGAGTTGCTCGACAAGCTCAAATCCAACATGCAAGAAGTGCAAGCGCGTGGTGGCGAGTTGTTTGTGTTTGCCGATCAACACAGCGGGGTGGTGTCTGCTGATCGGGTGCACGTGGTGCATGTGCCCAGCGTAGATGGATTGCTGGCACCGTTGGTGTATAGCTTGCCGGTGCAATTGTTGTCGTATCACGTGGCGGTGCTGCGTGGCACAGACGTGGATCAACCGCGTAATCTGGCTAAGTCGGTGACGGTGGAATAACGGGCTGTGCTGAGCCATCTTTTGCTTTACTCGACTGGCGAAAGATGGCTCAATCAAGGCTCTATCCGACGTGAATTCCCCTCATGATGACCTCCATCACCGCACGTCCACCGCTCCCTCCCTTTACGCTCGACACCGCTCGCCAAAAAGTCCAGATGGCTGAACATGCATGGAATAGCCGCGATCCTGAGCGTGTGGCCTTGGCTTATAGTCCAGAGAGTCGGTGGCGCAATCGGCACGAATTTATTTGTGGACGCGCCGAGATTGTGGCGTTTTTGACCCGCAAATGGCAGGCCGAACAACACTACCGTTTGATGAAAGAACTCTGGGCATTTGGCGAGGATTGTATAGCCGTGCGTTTTGCCTATGAGTGGCAAGACTCGCATGGTCAATGGTGGCGCTCGTTTGGCAACGAAAACTGGCGCTTTGATGCCAACGGTCTGATGACCGAACGGCATGCCAGCATCAATGATGTAGCGATTGAGGCCAACCAACGGTTGTTCGATTGGCCGCAAGGTCAGCGCCCCATCGATTTTCCGTCATTTGCTGAACTTGGTCTCTAGTCATCATCCTGCCTGTCGATGTGATTGCATCGACAGTGTGCAGGTTTTTTAAGCAAGAATACTTCATTGAGTCTTTAAGCTATTGCAACAATCTTAAAAATGCTTAGAGTCTGTGCTGTGAAATAGCATCATTTTCGATGCATCTTTATAAATCTTTGAGATTTTTAGATTTTGTTGGGGGCGTATGTGCAAAATTTTTGCGGTATTACTGATCGTGTTGTTTAGCCATGAGCTGTGCTATCGACTGATCGGTTGGTTGAATCGACGATATGGTTGGATCGACTCAGTATTTTTGATGTATCCGGCCTCTGCGCGCTATTTGTATGCGTACTGTCCACCTGCGATTGCACGCTATTGTCGTTGGCGACCCGTCTGGGTTGGCATGGGGCGGCAGCAAGGTGGGCGCTGGATGCTGATGTTTGCCGTACCGAATGTCGAAAAAGAGTTTTTACAGCCCAAGCATGAGCCACAACTGCGTACACTGTTGGCGCGTATGCAACGGATTCAACAGCTTGTGGGTGCTACGCAGCACAGCTTTGCAGGGGTGTTGCCCAGCGTGATGGCTGCACGCAACCTCCGTGCAGATGCCCCTGAGCGCGTGGTCACGGTGATGGCTGTCGAAGCAGCGGTGACCCAATTGATCGTTGAGCAAGGTTTACCCATTCAGATGCGGATTGTCGTGTTGGGTGGTGCAGGGTTTATTGGTGCGCCGGTGGTGACGCAGTTACGAGCGCGTGGTCATCAGGTGGTGGTGGTTGATCCACAAGCCAGCAGCACATGGCCGGATGAATGGGAAGGCTTGCCCACGATTTTACTGAATATTTCTAGAAAAAATGCGATTTATCAATATATTGAAAAAACATGGCCGCACATGATCTTACTCAATGAAGTGTACCCTGCACCATCGCACCGTGCGATTGAATTGTTGGCCGCACGGGGTGTACCAAGCTTTCACTTGGTTGGGCTGGCAGGGCAGGCATGGCCGAGTTTTCCCGAGAGCTATCAAGGGGCAATCCCTTGCTGTGCTGGACAAGCCAAGATTACGCCGCACGTGATCCTGCGTCGTTTGGATGCCAGCGTACAAGATGATGCTGATGCGCTGCCCAATACGGCATGGGACGGAGCCTAGTCGATGGTCTCTAGCGGTGCTGCTTGCGCGGTGTGATGAGGTTGCACCAGATGACGCCGCCGTGGGTGCAGATTGGCTTTTGACCAATCGCCCTGATAATGCGCTGCCACGCGTTTGTCCATCAGGGCAAACCACCAACGGGGAAAATACGCGGTGACAATCATCGCGCCATAACCGGCGGGCAATTGTGGGCTGTCATCAAAATGGCGCAGACACTGAAAACTACGGGTGGGATGTGCATGATGATCGGCATGGCGTTGCAATTGATATAGCACCAAGTTGGTGACGATGCTGTTGCTGTTCCAGCTGTGGGTGGGTGCGCAGCGTTCGTACTGACCATTGGGCAGTTTTTGCCGCAATAAACCGTAATGCTCTAGATAGTTCACCACCTCCAGCAAACTGCCGCCATACAGCGCTTGTGCCGCCAAAAACGGCAGACTGTGCCATGATCGTGTATAAGCGGCCACCACAGCAGCACCAATCGCACTGATCCCCCAACCTTGCAACAATTCATTGTGTGGATGCCAAAACGGCTTGTGTTGACGTTGGAGCCGCTTTCGCTCAATGCCGATGGCGGTCTTGACGCTGCCGATCAGACTCCGCGGCATAAACTCCCATAAGGTTTCGCCGAGCTTGGCGCTTGACGCGTCTTCTGGCGTCGCCACATGGCGATGATGACCAAAATGATGCTCAATTACATGATGTCCATAAGCACTTGGGGCAAGGGTGAGCTGAGCCAAATGCCGATCCCGTTGGTTTTTTTTGTGGCCGAGTTCATGCGCGACATTGATTGCCATGCCGTTGACTGCACCGACCGTCAATAGGAGCCCAAGTTTTGCCCACCACGGCGTCGATGCTTTGACCGCAAGCGCGGTGCCCAGCACAGTCACCGCATATTGACTCGGCATATAGGCATACAACAGACCCCGATAATACGGATCTTGCTCTAGGGCGGGCACATCCGCTTCGCTGATGTTGTCTTGATCTTCACCAAGCAGCCAATCGGCGAGTGGAATTGCCGCATGGATCATCAAGGGTGTCAGCCACGTTGCGGCATGCTGTTGGGGATGGCGCGCATACCACAGTAAGCCACCCAACACAGTGAGTGGAAATAACGGCCCCATCAGCCATGCGGTGCGTTTGTGATCATGCCAACCAGCGGTTTTTGGCGAAGTCATGCGGAGTCATCGTGAAGAAAAGCTTCAGGATGCTATCAGTTTTAAGCGTCAAGCTCATCTGTCGAAAACGACAGGTGATGCACGGATGTTAGGCTGGTTTAGCCACGGGTTGTTGCTGTTGGCGCACTTGATGCGGCGTTTTGCCCGTCCATTGCTTATACGCCCGCTGAAACGCACTTTGCTCCGAATAACCGAGCAGCAGTGCAATATCCGCCAGCCCCAAGCCTTGATCTTGTAGATACTGATCGGCGAGTGTCCAGCGCACTTGATCCAAGCGTTGTTGGTAGCTGCTGTCGCGCTGTGCCAAACGACGCTGCAATGCACGCACAGACAACCCCATGCCTGCGGCAACATGCTCAATACCCACCTGTCCAATATGCACGGCTTCGACCAACAAGCCTTGCAACTGCCGATCAAATTCATCATGGCGTGGCAGGGTGGACAACAATGCCCCTGCTTGTTGATCCAAAATCGCTTGCAGGGCTGCATCAGGCCGACTCAGTGGGGTGGCCAAATGAGTCATCGACAACACAATCGAGGTACGCGGTGCTTCAAAATACACCGGACAACCAAAAAAATCATAATACGGTTGTTTGCGCAGTGGCGGTGGATTGATAAAGGCCAGTGATTCGAGTTTGAGTCGATGCGGATGCATCAGTTGGCTAATAATCTGATAAAACAACCCAATCGCAGTTTCATCGACCAGCTGGCCAGGACAACCGGCTTCCATCCCCCAACTGATCTCAATATTGCTGCCCATTTGCCGGACATACAGCGTGCTGCCGTCGTAGGCCAAGCGGTGATAACGCTGGAGCTGAAGCAGTGCATCGCCGAGCGTGGCACACGACAAACCCAAATACGCAAGCAATCCGACGTGAGCCGGTTGCACCCGTTTGGCAATCGCCAAGCCGAGTGCAGGGCGCAAATCTTGGGCAGCCACCGCATGCAACATGTGTTGCCATGCGCTAAACGGCATCCGCTCACCGGGTGAGTAGGCATGACAAATGGTGGGTACCGACAAATGATGATCTTGGCAATACTGCATCACAAGGCCAGCGAGTGCGCCTTGAACGGTACCATTGACTTGTGCAGCTAATTCTTGTGTTGCTGTCATCGCACACCACTCCTTGGATTAAACCCTGACAACATGTCGTTATTAGTCAATGGCTGGGGTGAAAAGTCAAGCATTCTACTCCAGAACAGGGAGCTATAACTGAATCTGGTGTTTGAGTTGAAGAGAAGCGGCGTATCTGGTTGATTGTGAATTGCAGAACACAAGACCGACCGAGGATACGCCACCATGATCGAGAATAACCTGATTGAGTTTGCCAGTCGAGAAGCGAATGCAGACCCGCTGACCGAACTGCTGCGTCAAGGCGCACGTCAGTTGATTGCACAAGCGGTAGAAGCAGAGCTTGCCGTGTTTATGAGTACCTTTGCTGAGCGTCAGTGTCCCAATGGACGAGCGGCTGTCGTGCGCAACGGCTACCAGCCCGAACGCCAGATTCAAACAGGGATTGGAGCAATCTCTGTACAGATACCCAAGGTACGCGCCAAAGATGGCAGCCCTGTCACCTTCCGATCAGCCT
>CALFYA010000265.1 GCA_937952925.1 uncultured Moraxellaceae bacterium | reverse complement strand
AGAAATGATTGATCGACTATCCAAGTTGATTGGGATTTTTGAAGGCTTGGATCTATCGACCAACCGCGCCGATGGCGATGATCTGCTGGGCGATGCCTACGAATACTTGATGCGTCACTTTGCTACCGAGTCGGGCAAATCTAAGGGGCAGTTTTACACGCCTTCCGAAGTGTCGCGGGTGCTTGCCAAATTGATCGGGATTACTGCCGACACCCCCAAGATGCCACGGTCTACGATCCCACCTGTGGTTCAGGTTCGCTGTTGCTCAAAGCCAGCGATGAAGCGCCGCGTGGTCTGTCGATTTTTGGGCAAGAGATGGACAACGCCACCAGCGCCTTGGCACGCATGAACATGATTCTGCACAACAACGCCACCGCCAAAATTTGGAAAGGCAACACCCTCGCCGACCCACAATGGAAAGACAGCGAAGGCCAGCTCAAGACCTTCGACTTTGCGGTTGCCAACCCACCCTTCTCCAACAAAAACTGGACGAATGGGATTGATCCCAACCACGACAAATTTGGCCGTTTTGTGTGGGGCATTCCGCCTGAGAAAAATGGCGACTACACCTTTTTGCTGCACATTCTCAAAAGCCTAAAAAACACCGGCAAAGGCGCGGTGATCTTGCCGCATGGCGTGCTGTTTCGTGGCAATGCCGAAGCACGCATTCGTGAGAAGCTGATCCAGCAAGGCTATATCAAAGGCATTATTGGTCTGCCTGCCAACTTGTTTTATGGCACGGGCATTCCGGCCTGTATCATTGTCATCGACAAAGCCAACGCGCATGTCCGCACTGGCATTTTTATGGTGGACGCCAGCAAGGGCTTTATCAAAGATGGCAACAAAAACCGTCTGCGTGCGCAAGACATCCACAAGATCGTCGATGTGTTTACCAAGCAGCTTGAGCTGCCACGCTATAGCCGGATGGTGACGGTGGCAGAGATTGCCAAAAACGACTACAACCTCAACATCCCACGCTACATTGACGCCAGCGAACCCGAAGATTTGCATGATCTGAGTGCACACCTACAAGGTGGCATTCCCAACCGTGACATTGATGCCCTCGCACGCTACTGGACGGTATTTCCCAATCTGCGGGCGCAGCTTTTTGCACCCCAACGCGACGGCTATAGCACGGGTTTGGTGGCGGCAGCACAGGTCAAATCGACCATTTTGCAGCATCCTGAGTTTCAGTCTTTTGCCAGCCAGAGCCTGACGCCGTTTCATGCATGGTGTACCCGTGCGGCACTCGATGAGATCAAACAAGGCGATCATGCCAAAACCCTGATTGAGCGACTCAGTGAAGACTTACTGACCAGCTACAGCCAGACGCCCCTGCTGAGCAAATACGACATCTATCAGATCTTGATGGATTACTGGGCGGCAGTGATGCAAGACGATGTGTCTGTGGTGGTGCAAGATGGTTGGGTAGCAGCAGGCCAGCTGTACAAGCTCGAAGCCGCCAAAGGCGAGAAGCTCAAAGAAACGCCAGACTTGACCATCCAAAAGGTGAAGTACAAAGCAGAGGTGATCCCACCCGCGTTGATCGTGGCGCGTTATTTTGCCCCTCAGCAAACGCAGGTTGATACGCGACAAGCGGCACTCGATGAAGCAACGCAGAATCTTGAGAGCTATCTGGAAGAGCACAGTGGTGACGATGGTCTGCTCAGTGATGCCCTCAATGATAAAGACAAAGTGACCAAAGCCTCGGTCACGGCACGGCTCAAGCTGACCCGTGATGCCGAAGAAAAAGCCGCACTGACCCACGCCAAAAAACTGTTTGACCGCGAAGCCGATTGTAAAACCGCGCTCAAAACTGCCCAAGATGTGTTGGATATGTTGGTGTTTAAGCAATACGCCGCGTTGCAAGAAGCTGACATCAAGGCGCTGGTGGTACAAGACAAATGGCTGGCAACGCTACAAGCCAACATTGTGGCGGAGATTGAACGTGTCACGCAGCAGCTGGCGCATCGGGTGAAGGAGCTAGAAGAACGCTATGCCGAGCCGTTGCCACAGATCACGCAATCGGTTGAGCAGTTGAGCGACATTGTGGCGAAGCATTTGCGAGCGATGGGCTTGGAGTGGGCGCAATGAGTGAGCAGTTGATGTTGGCGTTGGCTGAGCAGGATGTGCCGCAGGGCTATAAAAAGACTGAAGTGGGAGTGATTCCAGTGGATTGGGATCTATCCGATATTAGAAGCATATCTGCTGTGCCGATGCAAAACGGCTTATTTTACGAACCGAAAAGAAAAGGGGCTGGTGTTCCACTGATTAATGTCAGCGACATGTATAAATCTGCACCAATTGACGTGGATATCTTAGAGCTTTTTGATGCGACGCCTAACGAGGCGAAATCTTTTCGAGTCACACATGGTGATCTATTTTTCACGCGCTCTTCTGTAGTACCCAGTGGAATC
>CALFYA010000264.1 GCA_937952925.1 uncultured Moraxellaceae bacterium | reverse complement strand
CTATGGGGAGCAATCAGGACAAAAATCAGACGATGCATGCTGCGCGGCTTCGCTCAATATTGCGCTGAGCATAAACAAAAATCCCCATCAATGGATGGGGATTTTGCACTCACGCCAAACCGATTAAGTGGTTGGCTGGTCTTTGCTGCCGAGCAAACCTAGCGCATAGGTTGCACCCGCGTACAAATACTTGCCGTAGCTGTTCCACTCATTGGCGTGGATTTTGTCGATCAGGGCAATGCCAGTACGCGGAAATAGACCGAGTTCAGGGTCGAGTTCCCATGCACCACCGCTCACCAGTTCGATTTCTTGAGGGGTCAATGTTTGCATCTTTTTTCTCCAATGGATTGGCTTTGATTCTTGCGTGATCGCCTGACAACGCAATAAATGAAAGATAATTCATTTTATTATTCGCACAAGTCTAAAATCGAAAAAACCGATGAAATGTAATGCAAAACGCCAAATCACCCACAAGTTCACCGTTCGAATTTTGATCGATTTCACACACTCGCGTTGTCATTTTTTTCGTGTATGCTCAAACGCTGTTGATATGGGCGCAAAATGGAGTGTCACCATGAAGATTCGTCAGATTTTATTCAAACAGCCTGATCCGGCTTGGTATTGCGCCCCCACCATTCCCACCACAGACAGTGTGGAGCTGCAATATTTGGGCACGGCTGGCTTTGTGATTCGGCACCCTGAGCGCACCATTGTGCTTGATCCGTATCTCAGTCGCCCAGATTTCAAAACCACCCTGACCAAACCGTTGCAGCCCAATACTGCGTTGATTCAAAAAATCATCCCACACGCCGACGATGTGCTGATTGGGCATGCGCATTACGATCATATTTTGGACGCACCAGACCTGTGTAAACAAACCGGCGCACGTTTGATTGGCTCACGCGCCACCAAGATGGTTGGGCTGGCGGCTGGCCTGCCCGAAGCACAATTGGTCGAAACTAACGGGCGTGAAGACATTGCCAGCGGTACATGGACGGTACGCGGTTTGCCGTCGATTCATGGCAAAGCTTTGTTTGGCAAAGTGCCCCTTGCGGGCGATATCACCGAGCCACCGCCGTGGCCGCCACGCTTTCACCAACTCAAGCATGGTTTGGTGCTCAATTGGGTGGTCGATACCCGTGGCCTCAAGATCGTGCATATTGATTCGGCAGATTTTCTCAATGATGAGCTGGCAGGGCAAAGCGCCGATGTGGTGTGCTTGTGTGCGATTGGTCGCAAACATCGCCCGAACTATGTGCGTGATGTGGTGCGCTTGTTGCAACCCAAATGGATTGTGCCGTGTCATTGGGACACCATGATCACCCCACTTGAAGACACGCCAGATTTGTTGCCCGATGTGCAGCTTGCGGAATTTTTGCAAGAAATCCGTGATGCCGGTTGTGAGCCGATGCTGGTACCGATCCTTGGCAAATTGCACTTCCCTCGGCAGCGTTAAACATCAACAGATCCTAGATCGATGGCGTGAACATCCCCCATGCCATCCGCCCAATCAACACCACCAAAAGCAGCAAAAATAGCACGCGAATAAAACCCGTCCCTTGCCGCAATGCCAATTGCGTCCCCACCAACGCCCCCGCCATATTACACAGCGCCATCACCAGCGCGATCTGCCACAGCACATGACCGTTGGGCACAAAAAAGGCCAGTGCGGCAATATTGGTGGATAAATTAACCAATTTAGCAGATGCCGACGCATGGATAAAATCAAAAGCAAACAAGCGGATAAATACAAAAATCAGAAAACTGCCTGTACCCGGCCCAAATAAACCATCATAAAAACCAATCACGCCCCCTGCCACCACCGCCAAGACGCGCTCACGGGTTCCTACGGCAGTAGGCAGATGTAGCCGACCAAAATCCTTTTTCCATAAGGTATATACCGCCATGATGATCAGCAGCACCAGCACAATCGGCTGCAACACTTGGCGCGGAATCAACGCTACCGTCGCTGCTCCTGCAAACGAGCAGACAAACGCCGCCAGCATCGCCGGTGCAATCACACCCCAAGGCAAGCGAACACGGCGCAAATACGACCACACCGCGCTGCTTGTCCCCACCATTGAGGCGAATTTATTGGTACCAAACAAGGTTGCCGCGTTGGTCTGCGGAAAAGCACTAAACAGCGCCGGTATTTGGATCAGCCCACCCCCACCCACCGCCGCATCAATCAGACCGGCGCAAAAGGCCAACACCGCCAGCCAATACCACCCCTGTTCGATCCATTCCCACATTTAGGCGTGTCCTTGCGCCGACAGCTCACGGGCAATCTGCATCGACAGACCGGTTTGCCGTTGGCTTTGGTGTTGTACGGCATACAGCAGCACTTGCCGCTCTGCCCACACATCAATCCGTGAGCGTGCACGGGTGATCGCGGTATACACCAACTCACGGCTCAAGGTTTGCTGTTGGCGGCGCTCCAGCACCATCGCCACCCGTTCAAATTCCGAGCCTTGTGATTTGTGGATGGTCAGCGCAAATGCGGTATCGAGTTGCTCCGGCGAGAAGCGATTGACACTGATCGGCTGCGGCAAATGCGGAAAATGCACCCAATACATACCGGTGTCATCGGGCAAACATAAGCCAATGTCGCCGTTGGACAGGCGTAGCCCATAATCATTGCGGGTGATCATCAGCGGCCTGCCACAAAACCACTGCTGCCCTCGCCCAAGCCGCAGCGACAAGGCTCGCTGGAGTCGTTCGCTCATCGCATGGTTGATCGCCTGCACGCCAAATAAGCCGGATTTTTGCGCACACAAAATCCGATAGCGATCAAAGGCCGTAAACAACTCAGCCGGTGGCGCACCACGCTGTAACGCCTCGACATACGGCTGATAGCCTTGCCATAGCGCATCAAAGGTCTGTTGCGGTTGGCTGCTGTTGGGTTGGTGGGCATACACTTGCCCTGCCGGATCACCTTGTAGGGCGCGGCGGATGGCCTGCCGATCATCATGGCGCACCGCAGTCGCCAATAAACCAATGCCACGATCTGCGGCAAAACGGCGGCTTTCTTCAAGGCGCACATGAAACGGCTGTAAGGGTTCCGCCCAGCTCAAATCAGCCAGCACCGCACCAGCATCCACCGCCGCCAACTGATCGGCATCCCCCAGCAAAATCAAGCGGGTGCCTTGGGCAATCGCGGCAAATAACTGACTGGCCAAGGCCAAATCCAGCATCGAGCATTCATCAATGATGATCAAATCAAACGGTAATGGGTTGCCAGCGTGATATTTGGCTGTCCCGCCGCCAAGTCCGAGCAGACGATGCACGGTTTGTGCGGTTTGGATTTGATCAAACGCAATGCCTGCTGCGGCAAACTCAGCCGCCAGCACGCTTTGCATGCGCTGTGCCGCTTTGCCGGTGGGGGCAGCGAGTGCAATCCGAATCTGCGCATCAGCCGCTTGCAGCGCCCGTACAATCCGCACCAGCGTAAAGGTTTTGCCGGTACCCGGCCCACCAGTGATCAAGCTAAACGGATAACGCGCTGCCAATGCAATCGCTTGGCGCTGCAAGGGGTTGGCTTGATCGGCATCCTCAATCTGCACCGTCACCGCAGGCATCGGGCGCAGGAGCTGGATCAGTTGCAGCGCCAAGCTGCGCTCTTCTTGCCATTGCCGCCAAAAATACCAGCGCGCCGCATCACGCACCAACGGGGCAGCTTGGCTACTGGCTTGCGTGGCCTCCACCCACAGCGGATGCAGCGGCAGCTCACTACCCACCACACAGGTATGGCCTTGCTCAAGCGCACTGCCCAATTGGATGATCAGGTTAGACAAATCTAAGGCTAGGCGAGGTTCAGTCTGTGGATGCAACGCCAATAAAGACTCAGCAAGCTGGGCATACCACGGCGCTGGCTCGTCGATTGTGTTGATCCAAGGCTCAGACACCACATCCTCGTCTTCGACCTGCTCTCGGCTGGCTTCCATCAGCAAATCGTTGATATCGAGATCATTGATCATGAGGGTTCTCCATTCAGCGCTGCATCCAACCGCTCAATCCACGCCACCGGCGGACACCAATGCCAGATCCCTTGCTCAGCTTGATCACGCCGCATCCCACGCAAAAACAAATACACCGCACCGCCAAGCTGTTGCTCCGGCTGATAATTGCTCACACGGGTTTTGAGATACCGATGCAAGGCCACCAAATACAGCGCCGCTTGTAGTCCATAATGATGCGCCTGCATCGCTTGCGGCAACACACTGACGTGATAATCCAGCAAGCGGCCTTGTTTTTTATCTATGCCCAGCCAATTGCTTTTGTAATCCGCCACATAAAACCGGCCTTGGTGCTGATAGACCAAATCCATCGTGCCTTTGAGATAACGCACGCCTTGGGTTTGCCGTAGGCTTGCAATCTCAATCTGTTGTTCACTCAGCACTTGGCGCAAGCGTTCTTGCTGGATTTCACCGTGCGGCAAGGACAGATAAAACTCCATCTCGCGCACCCGTTCACGAAAGCCCAGCGTGGCAAGCTGCGCACCCGCTGGCAACGGCGCATACAACATATGCTCAAACCACGGCACTAGGCTATGTGGATCAATACCTTGAATGCCGTGTTCTTTCATTTGTTTGGCAAAAGTTTCGTGCCAAATCTCCGGTTTGCTCGGATCAAGGTATTCCAAAATTTTATGCAAACAGTTGCCGCTGGTCGTACCGCGTGGAAACTCAAAACGCGCGCGATCATCGGCGGCATAGGCTTCGAGTGGACTGGGCAGTTCTAGCTCTTCCACATCTTCTGCCCACAAGGCTTGCTCACGCTCGAGCCACAGCTCTGCTTCGTCCATCGGGATCATCACTGGCGCAGCACTGATCGCACTCGGCGCAATCTCAAAATAAAACGCTTGATCCTCGATGGTCTGATGCGGCTGTTCAAGATCGGCAAAATCAAAGCTGGCTTGATCGCGCCATTCGTCATCGCGCTCAAAATACACCTCGTGCTCGGTCGCATCTGGTGCAGTATGCCAATCGCTGGGCGGGGTCAAATCAAAAGCATCGGCGTCGAGCGGTGGTAACGGCTCCAAGATTTTTTGCAGCACGCGTAGCGGAATACTGGCGGGTATCGAAGGCACGACGGCGACATCATCCACAGCAAGCTCATCGCTGTCGTCCACATCTTGATCGTAGTCGGGTTGCTCAACGGCGCGGCTGATGTATTGCGCATCGTGTTCGCGGATCATGGCGCTAAAACTGGTGATGCCCCAACTGGCAAAGCGGCGCTGTGGTAACGGACGACACAACAAGGTTTGTGCAGGGATATTGCGCCGATATTGAAAATCTGGCGCATGTTGCAGTGCCGCGCTATAGCGCATCTGCACATGACCATCAGCCACTTGCGCGACCTCCTCACCGAGCCAATAGCGCAGCACTGATTCATAGTAATTGCTGGCGAGTTTTTTGGTGCTGAGTGGATTGATCATCACATACAAACGATGCGAAGCACGGGTGAGCGCCACATAGGCCAAACGGCGTTGTTCGGCTTGGGCGCGTTCGTCGTGTTGGGCTTGGATATCTGGCTGATCAGAATCAAAGCTGATCTTGCGCTGCTGACTCTGCATAAAAAACTGCACGTCGCGTTTTTTCTGGCGACGTTTGTCTAGCCCCACCACCAACACCACTGCAAACTCCAAACCTTTGGAGGCGTGGATGGTCATCAGTTGCACACCGGCTTGACTCGGCAAGCGGCGCTCCATTTCCCACTCGCGCTGCATCGGGCGGCTGATTTGCCGCATCAGCCATGCCAGCAAATGATGGGTACCAGCAGTCCATTCGCTTTGTTCATGCAGCAGTTCGAGCAAATGACGCAGGTTGATCAAATGCCGCTCGGCGTGGGCTTGTTGCGCGAGTCGCGGATATAGCTCCAAACGGTCGGCGAGTTGTTGCCATGCCGCCAAAAAGCCTTGCTGTTGCCACACCACGCCTTCTTCGGCAAATGCGGCTTGTTGCTCAGCGAGCAATTGGCTGTTGCTGTCTAAAGTATTGAGTTTGGCGAGTGTCCAGCCACCCACCACCCCCGATAGCGCACGGCGCAGGCGCTGTTCGTGATACGGCGTGAGCATCGCTTGCAGCAGCGCTGCCACATCTTGCGCCACTGCGCTTTCAAACACGCTTTGCCGTGAGGGTCGCGCGGTGGGCACACCGGCAGCAGCCAGCACCTGCTGCACCTGATCCAGCTCACGGTTGCTATAGCCGAGCACAGCAATATCATTGGGGCAAATCGCCGTCACCTGTTGACCATCATGCAGCGCCAATCTGCCCTCACTCGCTTGCGCCAGCAAATC
>CALFYA010000263.1 GCA_937952925.1 uncultured Moraxellaceae bacterium | reverse complement strand
TACCACATCAACTCACTCTGCCTATATCGCTGATTGGGCAGCCTGCTTTTGTCTGTATGTTGCTGAAAATTTTCGTCGAGAGTATGACGGCAGCTCTGGCTGGAGCTGGGATCCTATCTGGCAAAAATTAGGTTATGAGCTACCTGTACAGGAATACCAACAGCTTGTAGAGATTGGCCTAAAAAAATGGCAGCGCCCGATGCGTTACTATGCCCGTGGACGCAACCTATTAGGCTCACTGTTTGCCGAAGGGGGATTGCCTTGGCCACTGGTACAAACCGATCATGGCTTTGGTGTACTGGTGCGCAAAGGACTAGCTCGTTACTACGACAGCAAAGCGATTGGACAACCGCTCACTGCTTTAATGAGTGAGTACGCGATTCGGCTACCACTGAGTTTTAGGACATTGGAAACTTATCAATTGCTTGCGGGGATTGTCGAGCAGTTGATTTATTTAGTAGAACGATACCCCCTGCAAAACCAAGCTGACCCCGCTGCGTATATGGATAAAGAGCAAGCCAATTGGCGCAGTGAGTTTCCAATCCCGCTGGATGAGCAAAACGCACGAACACTGATTAACGAGTGGTTGAAAAACGCAAACGAGCAACGCCAACAACACAGTAAAAAATCCATTGAAGATCAAGTACTACACTGCACCCATCAACTCATTATTGGTGGGAGTCAACCGTCTTGGAAAATCATCAGCTCGGTTCATCTGCCCAAAAAAATGGACTTTCCCACTGACTGTAGCCAACTCACCAGCACTCGTTTTGATCTTGTGTTTTACGAGGGTGAGCGGATGGTTCGAAAAGCAGGGGCGGCTTATGCTGAACTTGACGTTGAGCTTAACCAAGTTCAGTTGACCATTTTATCCAGAAAGTATGACTTGGAGCGCCATGCACCTCATGAGCAGTTGAAGTTAGTCTTTTTCCAGTCCGGCGTGAAACGCCACACCATGCTGATCGAAGACAGCGCTTTACTGCTCGGTCAGCGTCCTGTGGTATTTGAGCCAAAACATGATGAGTGGATGTTTTTAAGACAAGCCTCTTGCAGAACACCAGCCCAAGTCGCACGGATTCACTTGCCTGCTCGCTGCATCGTTTCGCCCGACGACTATACCCTGCTACACACACAGGCAGACGGTTCAACATGGATCGAGGTGACACAGGATACCTTGATCCAAGTCGGTACTGACAAATACAGAGTCAAGCTACAGCAAACCACACAAGACGCACATGTTCGGATTATGGGACAGATGTGCCTGTATCACACAATTCCCTCCTTGGTCTATCACGGCCTACCTGACGTTAGAATGGAGGGACAAGGTGAAGTCCCGAAACAGTGGTCAGTCGAAATCAATGGACGCCCAGTAAAGCTGCCGATCAGGTCAAGCGACGCCAACTTTGTCGGGCGCGTCGAGTATCGCGTGTTAGGCGAAGAACAAGAGAGTTTGGCACGAGATACGTTTGGTGTGCTGCCCGCAGGCTTCTCGATTACAGCCCATCCACGTATCGGCCAACAGCCCGCCAAGCTGATCATTAAACAAGCACAGGCAACGCCGCTGACCATTACAGATGTGGGTATCCATTTCTCAAAGCATGAAACCAGCCACGGCGTAGAGTTGTACCTGACACCAAAACCTGACTGCCGCCCTTCAACCGTTACAGTACGAGTGGGTAGTCCAAACGCTCCAGTAAGTATTGTGCTGCCTTACCCACACGAGGGCGCAGAACTGATTGATGAGCAACATCAGCGAGTCACTTCGAATGAGCTTAGTCTGGATCAATTATTAGGTTTGACGTTAATTATTAATAGTGCTGCCCAAAATCGGCAGAAAGCGACTATTGAACTGTCGTTGATTCATACCGCAGGGACACCGATTAAACGGTCATTCACAACACAAGCCTATCACGCTTCGATTAGTCTGAGCTTGTTTAGCTATCAAGAAGATATCATGCAGATGATCAGCGTTTCAGATGACCAAGATGCCTATGTTGAAGTATGCATAATACAATCGGGCAAGTTTCTGAAGAAACTCAATATCAGACGCTATCAATCGGCATTAAACAAAGTCAGCAGCCAATACTTGACTGTAATGCATGCATCTACGACTCAGGCACGTGCGGCACACACGATTGAGTTGCGAGCAATGAGGCTCGCAGATCCGCAGCAGGAGAACATTCAAATTCCTGCCGTTTACAGCGATCAAACAGCAACGGGAGAGTTTGAAATTGTCGCTGATTTGGAGCGAGATGGTCCTTGGTTAATTTTTTCGACCCCCGAATCAACCACTGCAACACGGCCTTTTTTGTATACCTCTCAAAACCCTCAGCATACCCAGCATGAAGCACCACTCGATGTTAAATCACTGCACCATGCGGCAGAGTTATTCCACCCATTTTACCAGCCGCACCTGATCCGCCAACAAATCGAAAATATGTCTAGTCATCTGGAACATAGTGGCTGGCTGTATTTATCGGAGCTTAAAGGCAGATACTCACACCTCTCACTATCAACATTTGAGGCATGGCGTGAACTGGCTCGCCAACCGCATGCACTGGCGCTCGGGCTGTTTCGGCTAGAGTTTGATTATGCGTTCTGTGAGCGAATGCAGCAGGAATTGGCGGTCGTCTGGGATGAGATTGCCATACAAGTGTGGGTTTCAGTTTATGCTCAGTTTAAAGCATGGCTGTTTGAAAGGGGGTTGCCTGAAGCACTGATTACACAGCTTTTAGAAAATCGGGAGCAAACATTGCATGGTGTGGTGTCTGGGTTTGAGTACATCAAGTCGTACCTCAAAGAACCGATACCGAAAAATCTACAGCCTACACCCCTAGCTGCTTTATCTATTTGGTATCAACAGCTACGACATAGGAATGCCAACGAAATGGCTTGGCCTGACGTACTTGGCGACATATTGAAATCTTGGGTATCACGTCAAAACTTACCACAGACAGTTAAAAACCTTTCGGTTTCCAATGAAACAGATGCTGTAATCTACCTTCCTGTATTCATGGCACACGTCAGTACAGGTCGTGCCCGCTTAGACGACTTACAATTACCACTGCATCAACTCAAATTTCAAATCGGTATTACAGCCGACTTTGACCGTATTGGCTGGTATACGCCCGTACATGCCATGATGGTGTGCTATCTATTAGCACAACCAGCTTGTGTTTCTCATTGATTTTTTGCAAAAAGTGCATTGTTATTTTGGAAGCTGTTATGAATTTTTTTAAGCCTCTCGTCAATCAAAGTATCAGCCGATCACGCGAAGCCACCTTGAGTATTTTAGGTATCCAAAATAGTGGATTGCGGCAACATATTGCCGAACAGATGAGTGACACCTTGGGGCAAGAAGGCTGCTTTCTGGCTTCTCCCGTATTTGAGCATACTTTTGGGTGGCAACCATCTGGCAGAACCTTAGAATCGCTACAAGGCAATTTATTGTGCAAAAGTTTGGTCAAGACTCTATCCACAGCCAAAGGATTCGAACTTCAAGCCCCTTACGCACACCAGCTGCAAGCTTGGCAAACATTAAAAGAAAAATCACCTAAATCGGTCGTCATCACCAGTGGAACGGGCTCAGGTAAAACTGAATGTTTTATGGTTCCAATCTTGGATGACCTCATTCGTGAGTCTGAGCAAAAAAAGCAGCCACTGATTGGAGTTCGGGCTTTATTTTTATATCCGCTCAACGCGCTGATCAACTCTCAGCAAGAGCGGCTACATGCGTGGACTCAAGCTTTTGGCAATCAACTACGCTTCTGCCTGTACAACGGCAACACAGTTGAAAGTAACGCACAGGTGCGGGTTGAACAGTCCAACCTACCGAATCAGATTCTGTCACGAGAGTTGCTACGCTTAGAGCCAGCCCCAATTTTAATGACCAATGCAACCATGCTGGAATATATGCTGGTCAGGCAAATGGATGATCCCATCATCCAGCAATCTAAAGAAGCACAGTCATTACGCTGGATTGTCCTAGATGAAGCACATACCTACATTGGATCACAAGCAGCAGAACTATCATTGTTATTACGTCGGGTTGTACATGCATTTGGACGCAAAGCAGAACAAATCCGCTTTGTCGCAACCTCGGCCACGATTGCCAATCAAGATGCCAACCAACGCCTTCAGCAGTATTTGGCAGATTTGGCAGGCATTCCTTTGGAAAATGTAGTGGTTATTGGCGGCTCACGGATTGTTCCCGATCTGGGGTTAGCTTCAGCCAGCTCAAGATTGCTGTCACTATCAGAGCTACAACACATCCAGCCAAATAACGAGATTTCAACAGAACGCTTCTCCGCACTACAGCAGCATCCCGTTGCTCAAGACATTCGTCACTATATTGTCAGCCAAGAAAAACCGGTCGATCTCAATGAGCTAGTTCAGCGATTCAATGACAGATTAAATGCAACGAAAAAATCTGAAAAACAAAGAGAAATGCTTGAGTGGCTGGATGTCATGACTGGCACAAAACGTACAGCATCTGATGAGCCCTTTCTCAAACTTAGGGCACATTTTTTTCAACGCATGATGCATGGCTTATGGGCATGTGTAGATTCAAACTGCTCGCAAAAATCTAAGCTGCTACAGGATTCAGCTTGGCAATTTGGTCAAGTTTATGTTTCTCAACGTTCACACTGTGAGTGCAATGCACCTGTCTTGGAGTTGGTGTTTTGCCAAGAATGTGCTGCACCACATTTGGTTGGGGAGGATCATCAGGGTGTACTTAAGCAAACCAGTACCTACGTCAGAGACGAGTTTGCCTTACATGAAGATTCTGAATCGGATGAAAATCCAGACAACACCGAGACCAGTCAGTCGCTGGTAATAGCCCAATGCAACACTATAAATCCCAACTATATTTCCAGTAGTCTTAATAAAGAAACTGGGATGATTGGTGTAATCAACAGCAATAACATCATAAAAATCGTACACTCACATCAACCATTGGCTGGGTGCTCTGAATGTGATCATGGACATAAAAATGGTGCATCATTTTTCAGAAGAGCTTATTTGGGTGCACCGTTTTATATCGCCAATGCTGTGCCAACTGTACTGGAGTTTTGCCCAGATCCAGATGTGAAAGATACCGAAGGTCGCTCACCTGAGCAATTAGCAGGTCGAGGGCGGCGACTGATCACTTTCACGGACAGCAGGCAAGGCACAGCTAGACTAGCGATTAGGATGCAGCAAGAAGCCGAGCGGTCTCGCTTGCGGGGTCTGGTGTTTGAGCAGCTCAGAAATAAACAAAGCTTGCAGGATACTCAACCACAGGATGTACCGACCGATGACTACGATGGACTAATTAAAGTTGCTATCACATTAGAATCTATAGGACAAATGATTGCTGCAGCTGAGTATAGAAAGAAAGCGCAGGCGATTAAAGACGGTATTCAACCGAGGAAAGACATCGCCACAACCGCATGGCCTGATCTCGTCAGCGATTTAAAAGCCTCAATTGACATCTCTGAGCATATTTTGGACTACAACCGC
>CALFYA010000262.1 GCA_937952925.1 uncultured Moraxellaceae bacterium | reverse complement strand
AGAGGCATCGCTGACGGTTTTTTTGACCAATTCAACCCCTGTAGACGCATTTAAGATGCGATATTGCACATGTTTAAACTGTACTGGTGAGCGCACATAGATGGTATATGGTGGAATTTCGGGGGTCTCAGTTTCGCTGACACGCGTGGTGGGTGTCTCTGAACCACACCCCGTCAGGGCAAAACTGATGGCCAACGACAGCGTGGTCACACCACGTTTGAAAGTTCCAGCATTCGGGAGGGATAGCGAAGGCATCCACGCGCTCCTTGGATTTATTGTCAGGATTGTTCCTAGGGCTGTATTTAAGACCAATCTTTGCTCCACGTCTATGGCATTTGGCAGTTTTGTCTGTCACATGTTCCTGTCATACTAGCGCCTTTGTTTGCCCTGTGGAGATGGCGTCATGATTTCGGTTGGTATTGTTGGGGGTACAGGGTATACCGGTGTGGAGCTGGTGCGCCTGTTGGTGCGTCACCCAAATGTCCGCCTCAAAGCTCTGACCTCACGTACCGAAGCGGGTACTCGTGTTGATGCCATGTTCCCGAGTCTGCGTGGTTTGACCGATTTGTGTTTTAGTGACACCACCCCCGAAGCGCTGACGGGTTGTGATGTGGTGTTTTTTGCAACCCCACATGGTGTTGCCATGAAACAAGCGCGTGAACTGCTCGATAAAGGCGCCAAAATTATTGATCTGGCAGCTGATTTTCGCCTGCAAGACACCGCAGAATTTGAAAAATGGTACGGCATGCCACATGCGTGTCCCGACATTTTGGCCGAATCAGTCTATGGCTTATCTGAAATCAACCGTGAAGCGATCCGCCAAGCGCGTGTGGTGGGCAATCCAGGTTGTTATCCGACCACCGTACAGCTGGGCTTGTTGCCGTTGTTGGAATCAGCGACCGATTTGATTGATCCGGCCAGCCTGATTGTAGATGCCAAATCGGGTGTATCGGGTGCAGGACGTAAAGCTGAAACGAGTTTGTTGTTTTCTGAAGCCTCCGACAACTTTAAAGCCTATGGTGTCAAAGGTCATCGGCATCACCCCGAAATTGTGCAAGGCTTGGCTGCTGTTGCGCCGCAATTTGCCGCATCGTTACAAGGTTTGACTTTTGTACCACACCTTGTTCCGATGATTCGTGGCATGTTTAGCACCCTGTATGTGCGACTGACCGCTGCAGGCCAAGCGACCGATATTCAAGCCTTGTTTGAGCAACGCTTTGCCAACGAACCGTTTGTCGATGTGATGCCCGCAGGAAGCCTGCCCGAAACCCGTTCGGTACGTGGCTCTAATCAATTGCGGATCGCCTTGTATCGCCCACAGCCCGATTTGCTGACGGTGTTGGTGGTACAAGATAATTTGGTCAAAGGCGCAGCCGGTCAAGCTGTACAAAATATGAACTTGATGTTTGGATTTGCCGAAACAGCAGGCTTAGACATTGTGCCGATGTTGCCTTAAAACGATCAAATTGCGCTGAGTTGGATCTAAAATTTATGACTGAAGCTAAGCCACGGGTCTACATTCCTCAGGCGCGTCTGCTGGTGATCGCTGCGGCGGTCATTGGCTGCAGTACTGCCTTACTCGGCTATGGCGTCGGCCATCGTCAGGGGATGAGTGCGATTGGTGCCAATGCACGAGAGGTGGCTGATTTACACCAAGCGGTGAAAGATCAAAAAACCGCCATTGAGATTCTCAATCGTACCCTTGCCACCACGGTGCAAGAGCGTGACATTGCCGTCGAGAGTGCCAAAGAGCTCAAAACCAAAATGGCTGGTGAGACGGATTTACGCACCCTGAGTGATAGCCGTTTACAAAGTTATCAGAAAATTTTGGCCGAACGTGGTGGGATTGACCTGTCTGTTCATGCGATTCATATTGCACCACTGCCCGAACGAGCGTATGAATATCGTATAGATTTGATGGGTTTGCGGCCAAGTTTGGGCAATTTGGTCGGCACCATGAGCATCCAACTGGTCAATGGTGAAAGCGTCCTTGCTGTCCCATTAAGTCAGAATCGATTCAATTTCCAAGCGTTTGAACGCCTGACAGGGCGGTTTACCATGCCCAGTGGTTTTACCCCCATTTATTTGGATGTGATCATCCAAAGTGCAGGTCAACGTGTGGTACAGCGTTATGCATGGGAGCGTGGTGAGGTGATCAAAGATATGCCTGCCACGCTTGCAGATGTCCCTCCGTTACCCGTTGCACAAGCACAGTGACCATCTTTGGTTGCGTATTTTCCTGAAATAGGACGAGATGAATGATTGAGTTGGTGAACACACAACAACGCACCCAATCAGAAAGAGGGGATTGGCAGCCACGCCTGCAAGATTGGCATCTGCCGAGTATTCGCGCCACGGGTACCGATGACGACGATGCCCACGAAACCGATGTGTTGACCTCACCACCTGAGCTGCAACGCCCACCTTTGTACGCCGTGGTCTTGTTTAATGATGACTATACCCCCATGGAGTTTGTTATAGAGGTGTTACAGCAATACTTTGGTCTTGATCTTGACCGAGCTACTGAGGTAATGCTAACAGTGCACTATCGGGGCAAGGGAGTGGCCGGTATCTATCCGCGTGATATTGCCGAGACCAAAGCGCAGCAGGTCAACAACTATGCACGCTCACAGGGTCATCCGCTACTTTGCCAGATCGAGCCGCAACCGCAATGAGGTCAATATGCTCAGTCGTCATCTGGAAGTATCCCTGCGTCTGGCGGTCACTATGGCCCGCCAGAAGCGTCATGAATTTTTGACTGTCGAGCATTTATTATTATCGCTGCTCGAAAATGATTCTGCGGTCAATGCACTACGTGCTTGTGGTGCAGATATCCCCAGTCTACGTCGTGACCTAAACGAATACATTGATAAACACACGCCACGTCTGAGTGAAGCGAGCGAACAAGCGCCGCATCCCACAGACAGCTTTGATCGGATTTTGCAACGTGCCATTTTCCATGTGCAATCGTCTGGCGGTGGTAACCGTCCGGTCGAAGGTGCAGATGTATTGGTGGCGATGTACTCCGAGCGTGATAGTTTCGCGGTCTATCTGCTGAAAAAACAGCAAATCAATCGTTTGGATTTGACCCAATACCTGTCTCATGGTACTCGTAAAGACGAAGAGGCCAATAATGAGGGCATGATGGGTTCAGACAATGACACCGATGATGATAGCCCCACACCATCTCGTGGTAATCCGCTGACGGCGTATACCGTCAACCTCAATGAACAAGCGCGGGAAGGGCGTACTGATCCGCTGATTGGTCGCGAAAAAGAAATTGAGCGTGCCGCTCAGATTCTGTGCCGTCGCCGCAAAAACAACCCCTTGCTTGTGGGTGATCCTGGTGTGGGTAAAACCTCGATTGCTGAAGGCTTGGCGTGGTTGATTGTCAATGGCAAAGCGCCCACGCCACTGGCCGATGCAGTGATCTACAGCCTAGATATTGGTTCGCTCGTCGCAGGTACCAAATACCGTGGTGATTTTGAAAAACGCATCAAGCAATTGCTGAGTGAACTCAAAAAACAACCCGATGCCATTTTGTTTATTGATGAAATCCACATGATCATTGGTGCAGGCTCTAGCATGGGCAGCACCATGGACGTGTCCAACCTCATCAAGCCTGCGCTCGCCAATGGTACGCTGCGCTGTATTGGTTCGACCACCTATCAAGAATACCGCCAAGTCTTTGAAAAAGACCATGCGCTGTCACGTCGCTTCCAAAAAATCGACGTGGTCGAACCGAGTGTGGCCGATACCATCGCGATCTTGCGTGGTCTCAAGTCACGCTTTGAAGAGTTCCACCATGTGACGTATTCGGATGCGGCACTGTCAGCAGCGGCGGAGCTGTCGGCCAAACACATCCAAGAGCGTTTCTTACCAGACAAAGCGATTGATGTGGTCGATGAGGCGGGCGCTTATCAACGCTTGCAACCCGACACCGAGCAACCCAAACACATCGACGTGGATACCATTGAAGAAATCGTGGCGAAGATCGCTCGCATTCCGCCCAAGTCGGTATCCCGTGATGACAAGACCGTGCTCGCCAATCTTGAGCGTGATCTCAAGCGGGTGGTGTTTGGTCAAGATGAAGCGATTGAAGCCTTGTCTGCGGCGATCAAATTGTCACGGGCAGGACTCAAAGCCCCCGAAAAACCGATTGGCTCGTTTATGTTTGCAGGGCCAACCGGTGTGGGTAAAACCGAAGTCACCAAGCAGCTTGCCACGGTGTTGGGCGTGGAGTTGATCCGCTTTGACATGTCCGAATACATGGAACGGCATACCGTATCACGCTTGATTGGTGCGCCACCGGGTTATGTCGGCTTTGATCAAGGCGGTTTGCTCACCGATTCGGTCAACAAGCACCCGCACTGTGTGTTGTTGCTTGATGAAATCGAAAAGGCGCACCCTGATGTGTTCAACTTGCTGCTGCAAGTGATGGATCATGGCACGCTGACCGACAACAACGGGCGAAAAACTGATTTTCGCCATGTGGTGTTGGTGATGACCACCAATATCGGTGCCGAGAGTATTGCGCGCACCAGCATTGGCTTTACCCTGCAAGATCACAGCACCGACAACGGTGAAGCGATGAAGCGGGCGTTCTCACCGGAATTCCGCAATCGTCTAGATGCGGTGATTCAGTTTAAGCCGTTGCCCACCAGCATTGTCGATTCGGTGGTCGACAAGTTCTTGACCGAGCTGCAAGCCCAGCTTGATGACAAAAAAGTCGTGCTTGAAGTCGAACCCGATGCACGCCTGTGGCTGGCCGAGCGTGGCTATGATCGCCTGATGGGCGCACGACCCATGCAACGTCTGATCCAAGATGAGCTGAAAAAGCCATTGGCGGAGAAGATCTTGTTTGGTGAGTTGGCTGATCATGGCGGTGTGGTACGCGTCAGTGTGGGTGACAAGGGGCTGGTGCTCGAAGTCATGGAAGATCAAACTGAACCTGCCTAAAGCGTAGATTGCAAAAAAGCCCCTGCATCGTCAGGGGCTTTTTTTCGACCTGACAGTCATCTTGAAGCGTTTGTGGTGAATTATTATTCGATAGATGCTGAAACAATCTTGATGTCGCTTAGGACGAGACACCATGTTCATGCAAGGACGATTACAGATAGTCTGTGCAGCTGTTTTATTGCTGACCCTATCGGGATGCAACAATGATTCGAAGAGTGGGGCTGCCGCCATTCAAGCGGGTCAACTCGTGAGTAGCCAAAATTATCAATCCCAATTGGCTTCAGGGCTTGCTGAGGTGAGCCAACGGGTTGAGTATCGGATGCCAAGCGTCAATGGTGGGTTGACAGTCGCAACCGCAGTGGTGCTGTTGCCCAAAGGCATAGCTCCCGCTGGTGGTTGGCCTGTGGTGGCATGGGCGCACGGGACGACGGGCGTTGCTGATCAATGCGCGCCGAGTCTGTCACAAGATTTGGCAGGTTATGACGGTCTGATTGCACAAGATCGGAAGAGCGTTGTGTAGGGAAAGAGTGTCTTCGCCTGTGTAGAT
>CALFYA010000261.1 GCA_937952925.1 uncultured Moraxellaceae bacterium | reverse complement strand
TTGCGCTCAGCGTCCCTGCAAAGAGCAAGAGCAACCGCTTAACTGACTGGCATTAGGAAATCTTCCGGCTTTTGGCAGGCATCACATCAAAGATACTCGACGCTCACGATCTCGTATTCCACTTCACCGCTTGGGGTTTGAATCTTGACTTCATCGCCCTCGTATTTGCCAATCAAACCGCGTGCAATCGGGGAGTTGATCGAGATTTTGCCGATTTTAAAGTCGGCTTCATCATCGCCGACGATTTGATAGCGTTTGCGCTCTTCGGTATCGAGGTTTTCGATTTCGACGGTCACACCAAAAATCACCCGTCCATCTTGGTCGATTTTGGTGAGGTCGATAATGTCGGCAGCCCCAAGCTTGCCTTCAATTTCCATGATGCGACCTTCACAGAATCCTTGCTGCTCTTTGGCGGCATGGTATTCGGCGTTTTCTTTGAGGTCGCCGTGCGCGCGAGCTTCGGCAATCGCCGCAATAATCCGTGGGCGATCAACCGTTTTTAAGCGATTCAATTCTTCCTGCAGAGCCTGATGACCTGCGGGTGTCATGGGGTAGCGTTGCATTGCAGTGTCCCTCTAAAGCAAATCCCCTGTCACTTTGCAGTCACAGGGGGGAAATGTGGGATGGGCACACCCATCCCGATCATGGGTCGATTAGACCGAGTGTAAGTCTTGCAGACGGTAGACGTCCATCGGCAATTGGATATCGACCGCTTGGCAAACCGCATCCGCGCCACTGATTGTCGTGGTGTAATACACTTTGCCTTGCAGCGCACTGCGACGGATCGAGAACGAGTCTTGCTGGGCTTGCTTGCCTTCGGTGGTGTTGATGATGAGGTGGATTTCCCCATTTTTCAAACGATCCACGATATGCGGACGGCCTTCGGTGACTTTGTTGACGCGCTCACAGGCAATGCCTTGTTCTTTGAGCACGCGGTAGGTGCCACCGGTGGCGACCAACTGGAAGCCCAAGGCTTGTAGCTTGCGCGCAACCTCTGGCAAGGCCACTTTGTCGCTATCGCGTACCGACAAGAAGGCGCGTTTGACTTCGCCTGCCGCAGGTTTACCTGGTAGACGCTCATTGCTGCCCAAGACCGCTTTGTAGAAGGCTTCACCAAAGGTTTTGCCCACACCCATGACTTCGCCAGTCGATTTCATCTCTGGGCCTAAGATCGGGTCTACACCAGGGAATTTGGCAAAAGGGAATACCGCTTCTTTGACCGAGTAGTAGTCTGGGATGATCTCAGTGGTAAAGCCTTGGCTGGCTAGCGTCTGACCCGCCATACAACGCGCAGCGACTTTGGCTAAGGATGTGCCAATACACTTGGACACAAACGGCACCGTCCGCGAAGCACGTGGGTTGACTTCGAGCACGTACACATCGCTGCCTTTGACCGCAAACTGCACGTTCATCAAACCGACCACGCCCAGCTCACGCGCCATGGCGATGGTTTGCGCCCGCATCACGTTTTGGATGTCATCCGACAGCGAGTAGGGTGGCAAAGAGCAAGCTGAGTCACCGGAGTGCACGCCGGCTTGTTCGATGTGCTGCATGATGCCGCCAATCACCACATCAGTGCCGTCAGACACACAGTCCACGTCCACTTCAATCGCATCATCCAAGAAGCGGTCGAGCAATACAGGCGCTTCGTTGGAGGCTTGTACTGCATCACGCAGGTAGCGTTTGAGTTCGTCTTCATTGTAGACGATCTCCATGGCGCGACCACCCAACACATACGATGGACGGACGACCAAGGGATAGCCCACTTGTGCAGCCGCGAGCAGACCTTCTTCCGCGCTCTTGACAATACGGTTGGGCGGCTGACGCAGGTTCAAACGCTCAACCATCTGCTGGAAGCGTTCGCGGTCTTCGGCACGGTCAATCGCATCCGGTGAGGTGCCAATAATCGGCACGCCTGCTTCTTCGAGTGCACGAGCGAGTTTGAGCGGAGTTTGGCCACCATACTGCACGATCACGCCTTTGGGCTTCTCGACGCGCACGATTTCGAGCACATCTTCCAAGGTGACTGGTTCAAAGAACAAGCGGTCGGAGGTGTCGTAGTCGGTCGACACGGTTTCAGGGTTACAGTTGACCATGATGGTTTCATAGCCATCATCGCGCATGGCAAGCGCCGCGTGCACACAGCAGTAGTCAAACTCAATGCCTTGACCAATCCGGTTGGGACCACCGCCCAACACCATGATCTTGTCACGGGTCGATGGGTTGGCTTCACATTCCTCTTCGTAGGTCGAGTACATGTAAGCGGTGCTGGTGGCAAATTCGGCGGCACAGGTGTCTACGCGTTTGTAGACCGGATACACGCCCAAGCTCCAACGCTGTTTGCGCAGTTGCTTTTGCGAAATGCCGAGCAAGTTGGCCAAACGCAAATCTGACAAACCTTTACGCTTGTAGCTGCGTAAGCGATCAGCGGTCAGACCGGCCACGCCCAATTGTTTGACTTCTGCTTCGGTCTTGACGATGTCTTGGATTTGTACCAAGAACCATGGGTCAATCGCAGTGTACTCAAACACTTGCTCAAGACTCATGCCATGACGGAATGCATCAGCGATATACCAAATCCGCTCAGGGCCGGGCACTTTGAGTTCAAGGCGCAGTTTGTCGAGTGCACCCTCAGTACCTACAGCAATTTTTTCATCAAAACCGGCCACGCCCACTTCCAAGCCGCGCAGTGCTTTGTGTACCGACTCTTGGAAGCTGCGGCCAATCGCCATCACTTCACCCACCGATTTCATCTGAGTGGTGAGGATCGGTTCGGCTTGTGGGAATTTTTCAAAGTTAAAGCGTGGGATCTTGGTGACCACGTAGTCAATCGATGGCTCAAAACTCGCTGGCGTTGCGCCACCGGTGATGTCGTTTTTGAGTTCATCAAGGGTGTAACCGACCGCCAGCTTGGCAGCGATTTTGGCAATCGGGAAGCCAGTAGCTTTGGAAGCGAGTGCCGATGAACGCGACACGCGCGGATTCATCTCAATCACCACCATACGACCAGTGTTGGGGCAAATGCCGAACTGTACGTTGGAACCACCGGTTTCGACACCAATTTCACGCAGTACCGCCACCGATGCATTCCGCATCAGTTGGTATTCTTTGTCGGTCAGGGTTTGCGCCGGTGCAACGGTGATCGAGTCGCCGGTGTGCACGCCCATCGGGTCAAAGTTTTCAATCGAACAGACGATGATGCAGTTGTCGTTTTTGTCACGAACCACTTCCATCTCGTATTCTTTCCAACCAATCAGCGACTCATCGATGAGCAGTTGTTTGGTGGGCGACAAATCAAAGCCACGCTCGCAAATTTCCAAAAATTCTTCGCGGTTGTAGGCAATCCCGCCACCCGAACCACCCATGGTAAACGACGGACGGATGATGACAGGGAAACCAAAACCGGCTTGAATGTCCAGTGCTTGTTCGATGGTTTCTGCCACAGCGGCGCGTGGACATTCCAAACCGATTTTGCGCATGGCTTGGTCAAACAGTTTGCGGTCTTCGGCTTTTTCAATGGCTTCTTTGCTGGCACCAATCAGCTCAACGCCAAATTTTTCCAGCACGCCATTGGCATCGAGTGCCAGCGCACAGTTGAGTGCGGTCTGACCACCCATGGTCGGCAGTACCGCATCAGGGCGCTCTTTTTCGATGATTTGCGCGACGGTCTGCCAAGTGATCGGCTCGATGTAGGTCGAATCCGCCATGCTGGGGTCGGTCATGATGGTCGCAGGGTTGGAGTTGACCAAAATGACACGGTAGCCTTCTTCACGCAGGGCTTTACAGGCTTGTGCGCCAGAGTAGTCAAACTCACAGGCTTGACCGATCACAATCGGGCCTGCACCAATAATCAGAATGCTTTGAATATCAGAACGCTTTGGCATGATTAGGCTCCTGTCTTCCGAGCCTGCATCAGCTCAATGAAATGATCAAACAATGGGGCGCAATCGTGCGGGCCGGGGCTGGCTTCAGGGTGACCTTGGAAGCTAAACGCCGGTTTGTCGGTACGGTGGATGCCTTGCAGCGACCCATCAAACAGCGACTTATGCGTGGCTTTGAGATTGGCGGGTAGGCTGGCTTCATCGACCGCAAAACCGTGGTTTTGGCTGGTGATCATCACCGTGCCTTGTTCAAGGTTCTGCACCGGATGGTTGGCACCGTGGTGACCAAACTTCATCTTGAGGGTTTTGGCACCCGACGCCAGCGCAAGCAGTTGGTGACCCAAGCAGATGCCAAACACGGGCAGCTCAGTACCATCGACGATGGTTTTGATCGCTTCAATGGCATAGGTACATGGCGCAGGATCACCTGGGCCATTGGACAAAAACACGCCATCAGGATTGAGTGCCAAGACCTCAGCCGCAGGCGTTTGCGCAGGCACCACAGTCAGGCGACAGCCACGATCTACTAGCATGCGCAGGATGTTGGTCTTGACCCCAAAGTCATAGGCAACCACATGGAATTTTTCATCGGTCAGGCTGCTAAAGCCTTTGCCCAGTTGCCATGAGCCTTGATCCCAGCTAAAACCAGCTGGATCACAGCATTCTTTGGCCAGATCCAAACCGTTTAGGCCACCAAAGGCTTGTGCTTTAGCCAAAGCGGCTTCGGCAGTGGCATCCGCACCAGTCAAGATGCAGCCGTTTTGTGCGCCTTTTTCGCGCAAAATACGGGTGAGCTTACGGGTGTCAATGTCGGCAATCGCCACCACGTTGTGGTTTTTGAGATATTGATCCAGCGAGGCGGTGGAGCGGAAGTTGCTCGCGAGCAAAGGTAAATCACGGATGATCAAACCGGCTGCCCAGACTTTGTGGATACGACCAGACTCGGTGTCTTCGTCGTTGGTGCCGGTGTTGCCAATATGCGGATAGGTCAAGGTGACCATCTGCTGAGCATAACTTGGATCGGTGAGAATCTCTTGATAGCCGGTCATGGCCGTGTTGAAGACCACTTCACCAACGGTACAACCGTCAGCTCCGATTGAGGTGCCATGGAAGATTGTTCCATCAGCAAGGGCTAAAATGGCAGGTGTGCGCAAACCTAACCTCCTGAAATCCGGCTATAAAAAAGCGAGAAGACACACGAAAAGGGAAGGCCTGCTATAAAAGGCTGGCCTCCTTCGGTCTGCTCGCTTGAAATTGGGCGTATTCTACGGATGCGCGGCGCACTTGTCTATTGAAAGCGTGGGGGAAGATGTATCTTGGGCAAAATTGATGAGCGCGATCAGACGAAATGCTGACACTCATCGCACAAGATTGACACCCCCACAACATCTGCCGCCTTCAGGTTACTCGGGTCATACAGCGCTCACATCTGCTTACCTTGAGTGGGTCAATCGCCTTACAACGGGCAACACGAACAGGGTATGAGCGCTGCTGCAAGCTGGCTACTGTGGTCAAGCGTTCTACTCAAACCACAGTTAGGAGAAAGACCATGAGCTCACGTGACCATGAATTGCTTGATCGTGATCAAATCAAACACATGTCTGAAGACACCCGTGATGCCCTCAATGCCGATCCGATTACCGGTGAGGCGGGCGCTCATCCGATTGGTACAGGCCTTGGCGCAACCGGTGGTGCATTGACCGGTGCGGCAATTGGCTCGGTTGGCGGCCCGCTCGGTGCATTGGTGGGTGGCGCTGTGGGGGCTGTCGTGGGTGGTTTGGCGGGTAAAGCGGCTGGCGAAGCTGTCGATCCGACCCATGAAGAAGCCTACTGGCGCGAAGCACACAGCACCACACCGTATTATCAATCTGACTTGAACTACGATCGTGACTATGGTGCAGCCTATCGCTTGGGCTATGAAACCCGCCAACAACATCCCCAGAGTCGTTTTGAAGACCTTGAAGATGAGCTACAGTTCAAATGGCAACAACTCAAAGGTCAGTCACAACTCAAGTGGGAACAGGCCAAGCTCGCAGCACGCGATGCATGGGATCGTTTGAGTTAATTCATCCGAAGCCACAGCCTCTTGATGGGGCTGTGGATTTAACGCAGCAAGTCAATCGTGATCACCCGATCGCTCGCCCGATGAAAGTCGGCAATCTCACCGCCATGTTGAATCGACCAATAACTCAAATGCCCACGCGGATGCGCCAGCACAGCGCAGACATTCAGATGCACCGTTGCGCGAGCAGCAAAGCGTGGAGTCAATTCCAGCACAGCTTCAAGTCGATGATGCCCGATCTGCAATTCTGCCACATTCACTTGTCGCTCATGCAGGGGGGGCATTTGCTTGGGATGCCGATAATGGTCAAAGTGATACGCATTCCATTGGCGTCTGGGTGAAAAATTAAATTCGGTATAGCTGTCATATTCATCTTGGGCAATAAACACCTCAAAACAGGTGTGTTCCCACAAAAAATCAGCACGCAACGGCAGTGGTGCAGGATTCGGCCACAACACATGGCCTTCAGGATCATGCAACACAAATTCAACATGCAAGCGCCCATGACTCAGGCGATAAATCAGCACTTCAAGCTGGATGGTATCGCCTGCAATTGGCTCAAAGGGTTTGAGGATCAGATGATGTTCAGGATGCATCAAAGCCATGATGCCACTCCACAGGCTGGTTTTGCCCATAGCTTAAGTAAAATAAAAACGCCAACAAGTTGGCGTTTTGTACACGATCATCTGGGATGTGGTGTATTAGTCATCTGACAAATGGGCAAAACGTACCAAGTTGGAGAGGTGCTGATTTTGTTTGTCGGCTTTTTTAAACAGCAGCACAACCTTGCCAATCTTTTGCACGACTTGTGCGCCGGTTTGCTCAGCCAACGCCTCGATCAGCTGTTGGCGCGCTTCACGGTCTTCACCCAAAATTTTGGCCTTGATCAACTCATGGTCATTGAGCGCACGACGGGCTTCTTCGAGAACGCCTTCACTTAAGCCATCGTTGCCGAGCATCACCACGGGATTCAAAGCATGACCAATCCGGCGCAGGCGTTTACGTTCTTGGATGGATAAAGCAGGCATAACACACTCATTTACAGGCACAGGCGCTCTAGTGTAGCTGATTTGTGCGATATGCGCTGACTCAGTTGTGGGGCAAAATCGACTACACTAGCGCTCCAAATTTGTTTGATTGTTGAGATCTGGTGCTATGGCGACCCGCATTCATAACCAAAAACTGTCCAAGAGCAGCAAGGCATGGATGCGTGAGCATCTCGATGACCCATTTGTCAAACGTGCGCAAAAAGATGGTTATCGGGCGCGTGCAGCGTACAAACTAATTGAAATTAATGATAAATATAAGCTGATTCGCCCCAATATGACCATTGTCGATTTGGGCGCAGCACCGGGCAGTTGGTCACAGATTGCCGGTAAGTTGGTGGGTTCTAAAGGCTTGGTGATCGCCTCGGATATTTTACCGATGGACGCACTGCCGGATGTGACCTTCTTGCAAGGCGATTTTCGCGAACAGGCGGTGTTTGATCAGTTGTTACAAATTTTAGATGGGCGTCCGGTCGACCTTGTAATTTCCGACATGGCACCCAATACATCAGGTAACCCTGCGGTTGATCAACCGCGCATGATTTACCTGTGTGAATTGGCACTTGATTTTGCCACACGGGTCTTAAGTCCCAAGGGGCAGTTTTTGGTCAAAGCCTTCCAAGGGGAGGGCTATGATGAGTACCGCAAAGCGATTTTGGCCGAGTTTGATGTGCTCAAAAGCGTCAAGCCAGAAGCCTCGCGCGCGCGCTCTCGCGAGATGTATTTATTGGCACAATCGCGCAAAACCCGACGTGGTTAAGACGCGAATGTGTCGCGTGTGTCTGAAAAATTGACCGCATGCACATTTTTTCACAAAACCTAGAGAAAAGGCTGCCTCTCTAGGGTTGCCGCTAGTCGGTAATGGCGTTATGTTGCCTAGGTAGCCTCAAGAGAAATGGGAAGAAAGCCTTGTGAGCGATCTCGTCAAGAACACGGTGTTGTGGCTTGTCATCATCGGTGTTCTGGTATTGGTGTTCAGTAATTTTGAAAACCGCAGCAAGCCGGATGTCATGAACTATTCTGAGTTCGTGGCCGCCGTCAATGCCGGTCAGGTCAAGCAGGTTAAAATTGATGGCGAACGGATCACAGGGGAAAAAGCCAACGGCTCTTCCTTTGAAACCGTGCGCCCTGCAGTGACCGATACAGAATTGATGCCGACTTTGATTAAGCAAAAAGTCGAGGTGCAAGGAGCAGCGCCTGAGCGTCAAGGTGTGTTTGTACAGTTGTTGATTGCCAGTTTCCCGGTCTTGCTGATCATCTTGCTGTTCATGTTTTTCATGCGCAACATGCAAGGTGGTGCAGGCGGTAAGTCTGGCCCGATGAGCTTTGGCAAATCCAAAGCCAAAATGCTGACCGACGATCAAATCAAGATCAACTTTGAAGACGTGGCGGGTTGTGACGAAGCCAAGCAAGAAGTGGTCGAGATTGTCGATTTCTTGCGTGATCCGGCCAAGTTTAAACGCTTGGGCGCCAAGATTCCACGCGGCGTGTTGATGGTCGGCCCACCGGGTACGGGTAAAACCTTGCTTGCCAAAGCGATTGCAGGGGAAGCCAAAGTCCCATTCTTCTCGATTTCCGGTTCGGATTTTGTCGAGATGTTTGTGGGTGTGGGCGCGTCTCGCGTGCGCGATATGTTTGAACAAGCCAAACGCCATGCGCCATGTATCATCTTCATCGATGAAATTGACGCCGTTGGCCGTCATCGCGGTTCAGGCATGGGTGGTGGCCACGATGAGCGTGAGCAAACCCTCAATCAGATGCTGGTCGAAATGGACGGCTTTGAAGGCTCTGAAGGCATTATCGTGATTGCCGCCACCAACCGTGTGGATGTGCTCGATAAAGCCTTGCTGCGTCCGGGTCGTTTTGACCGTCAAGTGATGGTGGGCTTGCCCGACATCAAAGGCCGTGAGCAAATCATCAATGTGCACTTGAAAAAGTTGCCCTCAGTGACGGGTGTGCGTCCTGAAATCTTGGCACGCGGTACACCGGGTTTTAGTGGTGCAGACTTGGCCAATTTGGTCAATGAAGCGGCGCTGTTTGCGGCACGTCGCAACAAAAACACCGTCGACATGAACGACTTTGAAGACGCCAAAGACAAGATCTTTATGGGGCCTGAGCGTAAGTCGATGGTGCTGCGTGACGATGAGCGTCGTAACACGGCCTATCATGAAGCAGGCCATGCGTTGGTGGCTGAGCTGTTGCCCAACACCGATCCAGTTCACAAAGTCACCATTATGCCGCGTGGCTGGGCGCTTGGAGTGACATGGCAGTTGCCAGAACACGACCGCATCAGTCATTATAAAGACAAAATGCTCAATGAAATTAGCATCTTGTTTGGTGGTCGGATTGCTGAGGAAGTGTTTGTCAACCAAAAGTCTACCGGTGCATCCAATGACTTTGAGCGTGCCACCAAAATGGCGCGTGCGATGGTCACCAAGTACGGGATGTCCGATAAGCTTGGCGTGATGGTTTATGAAGACGACAGCCAAGATAGCTATTTTGGCCGGATGGGCAGCCGCACGATCAGTGAAGCCACGCAACAGCAAGTCGATGTTGAAGTGCGTCGGATCTTGGAAGAGCAGTACACCATCGCCCGCGATTTGATCGAAGCCAATCGTGAAAAGATCGAAGTGATGGTCAAGTCCTTGCTCGAATGGGAAACCATTGATCGGGATCAAATCATCGACATCATGGAAGGCCGTGAACCACGTCCACCCAAGGTGTATGAGCCGGTCAATCCTGTGCCTGTGAGTCTTGATAAGCCTCAAGGTGTCACACCACCGCCATTGCCTGCAATGTAATGGATTGATCCCAAAAGCCTCCGTTCACGGGGGCTTTTTTGTTGAGAGTGTTTATGCAGTTATATGCCTTACCACAGCACACCTTGGTGTGCGGCCATCGCCAGCTTGATCTGGGTTCTCCACAGGTGATGGGCATTTTAAATGTCACACCCGATTCGTTTTCAGATGGTGGACGTTATACCTCCATCGACGCCGCACTCGCGCAAGCCACACAGATGACCCGCGAAGGTGCGGTGATTTTGGATATCGGCGGGGAGTCCACTCGACCCGATGCCGATCCGGTCAGTGAGCAGCAAGAGCTAGATCGCGTGCTGCCAGTGGTGGAAGCCTTGGCACAGCGTCTAGACGTGATGCTGTCGATAGATACCAGTTCGCCAAGTGTCTTTCGAGCGGCTGCGGCGATGACGCCGTGTATCTGGAATGATGTCCGCGCCTTGACACGCCCAAATGCCTTGCAAACGGCTGCTGAGCTTCAGTTGCCGGTGATTTTGATGCATATGCGTGGGGAGCCAGCCACCATGAATCAACTGGCGCATTATGAGGATGTGCTCACAGAAGTGATGGCAGAGTTGGCGCTGCGTCGTGATGCGGCGTTGGCAGCAGGGATTGCAGCACACAACATCATTTTGGATATGGGTTTTGGTTTTGCCAAACATGCCAGCCAGAATTTACAGTTGTTGCGTGAGCTTGCGCCACTGCATCAATTGGGGCATCCGCTATTGATGGGCATCTCCCGCAAACGAGTCCTTGGCGAGGTGCTCGGTGGTGTGCCACCCCTTGAGCGGGTGTATGCAGGGACAGCAGCCGCGCTTCTTGGCGTACAACAAGGCTGTTCGATTGTGCGTACCCATGATGTGTTGGCAACGGTGCAGACACTCAAGCTTTGGCAAGCGATGCAGCAGGTCTGACGGCTTGCGTGTTGGCGTCACACGTCGCACACTACTGCCCAACAATAGGAGCACGTTATGAGTGATGAGATCAGTCTATTTGATCGCAAAGTGATTTATCGAGCGCGTCGTGGCCTCAAAGAGCTGGATTGGTATTTTGATCCTTATGTGCGTGATCATTACCTGAGCGCTGATCCAGCCGAGAAGGCCGCTTTTGCCCAATTGATCGATGAGGAGGATCCCGACTTACTCGATTGGTTTATGGATTTGAGTCAGCCCGAAGATGCGACGCTCCAGCAGATTGTGGCACGTCTGAAAGCCTTACGGGCAACTGATGAGAGTTGATGCCAGTCTGCAGCCGAGCCGTTATGGTCGCTGGGCACAGCTGGGCAGTTATGGTGTGGTGGCAGGGCTGTGGCTGTGTAGTCCATTTCCCCTGTTGCTGAAGGCGATGATCGTGTTGCTGCTGGGGCTAGGGGCATGGTACGTCGCGGTGAGAAAGCGGCATGCGGTGTGTGTTAGCGTGTATCAGCGTGAGGATGGTGGCTGGCAATGGCAAAACAACACCCATGAGCGTTGGATACAGGGGCAGCTGCAACGGGTATCGGCTTTGCCTTGGGTGGTGGTCTTGGTGTTTGATTGTAGCGCCATCAAGCAACAGCAGCGTGTGGTGATTTGGCAAGATCAGGTGGATCGTGTCAACTGGCGACGGCTACGCGTATTGGCGGCATGGGCAGGCCAACGACCCTCTCTGATAGAAGGATGAAATGATGTTGTCATCAAGTGAATTGACCATCTTGGCACAGATTGAGCAAGCGACATTAGAGACACTAGATCCCGATGCCATGACGCGGTTGCACCGGATGATTGCGTCAACGCAAGAGACTGATGAGCTGGCGCGGATTGAAGCGGCAGCAGATCGTTTGGCGGATTTGATGTTGCAGCAGATGCAAGTGCTGCTGGATGATTTTGGGATTGATCAGGCCGAATGGCGTGATGCCGAAGAATAGACGTAAAAACGCCCGCACAAGGCGGGCGATTTTGAATCTGGTGGGTCGTGCGGGACTCGAACCTGCGACCAATTGATTAAAAGTCAACTGCTCTACCAACTGAGCTAACGACCCAAAACCTTGCGGTTTGGTACTGAACTGGTGGGTCGTGCGGGACTCGAACCTGCGACCAATTGATTAAAAGTCAACTGCTCTACCAACTGAGCTAACGACCCGTTCAGTGAGCGCACATGATAACAACTTTTTTGATTTTGACAAGATATGTTGGTCACTATTGCCCAAAATGTGAGCGTTTTTGCATAAAAAAGGCCACCAATGACGGTGGCCTAGCGGTCGATCTCGTCTTAGAAACGATATTGACCAGCTTGGATGTTGGCAAATACCTCGTCGGTGACGGGGGTGTAAGCATTGGTGCTTGGCAACCAGACCAGTACAGGCTCTTGGGTCTGCACAGGATCAAAAGCTTGTTTCTTCAAGTTGTTTTTCTGGTACTTGAAGGTGCCAGTGGTTTCCATTTGCGCTTGAATGCGCAAGAACACCGGAATGGCATAGGCAGGCATCGACTTTTTGAAGAAGGTCAGCATGTCGCTGTAGTCTTGCTCAGTCAGATTTTGGCCTTCGTGCGGCGTGATTGCGGCCATGCCCGCACGTCCGTTGGTGTTGGGGATTTCAACGCCATACACCACGGCTTCAGAGATCTTGCTGTACTCAGACACCAAGTTTTCGACTTCAGTGGTGGAGACGTTTTCACCTTTCCAGCGGAAGGTATCACCCAAACGATCGACAAACTGTGCGTGGCGGAAGCCAATATCACGCATCAAATCGCCAGTGTTGAAGTAGCGGTCGCCTTTGACAAACACGTCTTGCATGATGACGGCTTTGTTTTTTTCAGGATCAGTGTAACCATCAAACGGAGCGCGTTTGCTGATTTCACCAATCAACAGGCCGCTTTCACCGGTGGCAACTTTGATCATAAAGCCATTGGCATCACGCACCGGCTCGCCTTTTTCCTGATCGTATTTGACGATGGCATAGGGAATGGGGGAGAAACCGACAGTGTTGTCGAAGTTGAAAATATTGCTAAAGCCCACGTTGCCTTCGCTTGAGCCGTACAGCTCAAACACTTCATCGACGCCAAAGCGTTGTTTGAATTTGCCCCAGATGTTGGGACGCATACCGTTACCGATCATTTTGCTGACGCGGTGCTGGCGATCATGCTGGGCAGCAGGTACTTCCATCAAGTAGCGGCACAGCTCGCCGACATAGCCAATCGCGGAGGCGTTGTAGCGTTGCACATCCGGCCAAAATTGGCTGGCTGAGAATTTGCGGCGCAGTGCAATACCGCCCGCACCGGCAATCACGCATGACCAGCACACCACCATGGCAGTAGCATGATAAAACGGCAAGGTGACATACATGACGTCATCGGGGGTCAGGTTCATCACATGACCAAAGGTGCCGTAGGCTTTCATCCAGCGACCGTGATTGAACACGACCGCTTTGGGCATGCCGGTGGTGCCTGACGTGTAGATATAAAACAGGCCGTCACCGTAGAACACGCTGTTGGTGGTCGGTGGGTTAAAGCGTGGATAGCTTTTGATGACTTCGGCCAGATTGTGATAGCCAGCAGGGGCTTTGCCTTGATCTTTGAGGGTGTCTTGATCAGCCAACCAGTACAGGTTGTTGCGGTCAATATCCAGATCTTGCAAGACGTCGTCGAGCGCGCCTTTGAGTTCATCACCCACAATCACAGCACGCGGTTTGACCAAGTTGATGCTATGGGTCAGAACGCGACCAGTCTGTGAGGTGTTGACCAAGGCACTGGTCACGCCGATTTTGGCCATCGCAACCGCCATGGCCAGTAGCTCTGGACGGTTTTCGACCAACAGAGCCACCACATCACCTTTTTGCAGGCCACGCGCCAAGAAATAGTGGGCAATTTGGTTGACCCATTCGTTGAGCTGCGCGTAGGTCAGTTGGGTGTTTTGGTACAGCAAGGCGACGCCGTAGGGATTTTGGCGCACAGCTTTTTCAAATGCCCAGCCCAATCCCATCGGTTTGGTCGGGCGAGTGTCATTGGCCAGAATCAGTCCTTTGACCACATGGGGGAGTTTTTTGAGCAGGTTAGGAACCCGTTTGGCAATATCAGAGACGGTAATCACGTCTTGCTGGGAGGACTGACTCATAGACAGGATCCTTGATCACAGGGCTGTGTGAACTGCGGATATACACAGCCGTTTTTGGGGACAGTAGGTGGTGTGCAACATTAACCACTCTAGCGATCAGGGACAAGCGTTTATTGGGGGGATCAGGAAGATTTGGGGCGATTGAGCAGATGGCTGACCATTTGATCGGTCATTTGTTGACTCAGTTGTTTGCCAAGTGCTTGAGAAATTTCTTTTTCGATACTGTTGGACAGCATGGGGCGGATATGCCAAATCAAGTGGGTCAGTGTATCTGCATCTTGACTCGGACGAGGATTGCCAAAGACCAGCTCAACCGCGATTTTGGTGAGCGCACTGGCGATGTGATCAACGTTTTGGCGTACCCCATGGATCACGTCAAGCAGCGAGGAGAGCGACATGCCATGTTGTAAAAAGGGAATCGCCAGTTGGAGTAAATCACTACGCACCAAGCGGACGAGGTCGCCTTCACGTTGTTCGATAATGCCGAGTTCAACCGCACGTTGAATATCTTCGGCAGCAGGAACCATCGGTAAACGGGCAATCAGTTCGCTCAGCGGCATATCTTCGCTGGGCAAATCATCGAGCCAATGACTGGTGAGTGCGGTGTCAATCCCGATCAAACGGCTCAGGGCTTGGCCTTGTTCAAAGGCTTGCAAAAGCTCGCTGATGTTGGCAATCGAGTAACCACGACTGAGTAAGTCGTTGATCACCCGCAAGCGTGCAAGGTGATCATCGTTGTACAACCCCACCCGACCATGACGGATCGGAGGGGGCAGAATGCCACGTTCTTGGTATGCCCGCACATTGCGTACCGTACTACCGCCTAAGCGGGCTACCTCATCAATGGTGTAGCTGCTCGGCGTCGGTGTGGCAGGTGTGGACATACCGTGGTTCATCCTCAGTTGGCTGGATTACGTTTTTTGGGTGGACGGCCACCAGTGCGTGGGCGACGCGGACGACGCGCAGGAGCATCTTCGCCGTCTTCGCTGCTGGCCTCAAGCTCATCGCTGGTTTCTGCGGGGGTGCTCTCTTCAGCAGTGGGAACCTCAGCAAGCGCAGGCTCTGCACTGGGGGCTGCTTCGGTCGGGCTGATCTCGACATCCGCGACGACCTCTACCGAGGGAGTATCAACGTCCACGGCGATGGTGATCTCACTGGGTTGATCAGCAAGGAGGGTGACCTCAGCTTCCACCGTTGGCGCAACAGCATCCACGACCTCAGTAGGTGCATCAACAGCGACCGCTGCGCTGGGCAGTGCCGTATCGATGCTATCGACATCGACAACAGCAACATCGGCAACCACTTCAACAGGCGTTGGTGTCGCGACCTCATCAGTTGCGGGTGTTGCTGGTTGGGCAGCAGCCAACCGGCGACGTTCACGCGGGTCATTGGCTGCGCGTGGACGCGGCGCTGGTGGCGTGAGTGGAAGCACTTCAACAGGTTCGACGGTCTGCACGACAGGGTCTGTTGCCACAGTTTGAGCGACCGGCTCAACCACTACTTCAACAGGCACATCAACAACGATAGGTGTCGGTGTGTTGAGTGCGGCTGTGCGTGCCTGTAGCGCTTGTAAGAACGCTTCAACCACACGGCCTTCAGCGAGCAGTGCTTGGCCGACGTCGGCGAGTTGGGCGCGGATAAATCCACCCACCGTGCCGCTGAGTGGTGCAGCCACGATCTGTGGCATGGGCGCAACCGGTGCTTCAGTTGCGGTGACACTGGGCTCAGGTGCGCTTGCTACGGGAGCAATCGGGGCATCTAGACCAAGCTCACGACGGCGGCGACGCTCACGCGGGTCATTGAGCGCTCGAGTTGGTGCGGTGGCAGGGGCGACCTCAGTTGGCTCCACTGGGGTGGCTTCGGTGATGACAATCACCGGATCACTGACCGCAGATGAGGAGACTACCGCAGGTGCTGGCGTCGCAACAGGAGTCGCGACTGGGCGGCTGGCACTAGGCTGCTCATCAAGTGACAACACTTGCACTTGTGATGCAGGAGCAGGGTTATTGCGCTCCACCACATGCATGACCACGTCGTTGGGATCTTGCAACAACACAGGGGCAGGGGTCTCTGCCACAATCACCGTGGACACGGTGGTTTCTGGCTGCTCAAGCACGCTGTTGTCACGTTGACGAGGGCCACGGCTTGGACGCGGTTGGCTACCGCGCTCACGACGCGGCAAGCTGTCGGTATTGTCGGCGACCTGACGAGGGGTATCAACCGCAGCAGGTTGACGGTCTTGACGCTCGGCTTGGCGGCGCTGACGACGATTTTGCGGTTGATCATCAAACTCAGCGGCTGGTGCGTTGTTGCTGTGTTGCTGGCTGCGGCTTGGATCAAAGCCTTGGTCAGCAACGGGCGCTTCATCGCGCTGGCGGTTGTTGTGATTGCGATTGTTGCGATTGTTGCGGTTATTGCGATTTTGCTCAGGGCGTGGTGACGCGTCTGCTTTTTTGGCTTGTGGAGCAAGGGGCGATGCATACGCACTGCTCATGGGTTCATCGAGGTTGTCTTCAACGATGGCCGGCGCAGGAGTCGCAACGGCAACAGGAGCAACGGCTTGGACATGACCGGTTTGACCACGGCTGACAGCACCACCATTGACTAAAGCTTCAATGCTGGCTGCGGCATCTTTGGCACTGACGCTGTCGCGGGTTTTGGCTTGGCGCGTGACAAACAGGTTTTCCAACCAAGCCGCATGGCTGGGTGCTGCGGTGGCAGCAACGGGTGCAGGTGCTGGTGCAGCGACTGCCACAGCGGGGGTTGCTGCTTCTGGTGCAGGGGCAGCACGCCGTGCGGGGGCTTTGGCTGGGCGGGCAGCAGGCTCTACAGGCGCTGCTGGCTGTTGCTGCCAGTCTGGCTCGTAGCCCAGACCTTCGTGGCGGTCAATGTCAAGGCGCTCGTAGCTGGCAGGTGCAAAACCATCCCGATTGAATTGGACATTAAAATGCGGCGTATCCAAATGCGGATGCGGCAAAATGGTGATGCGTACACGGCTGCTTTGCTCAAGATAGACAATCGCGTCGCGTTTTTCGTTGAGCAAGAACGCGGCGATTTCGACCGGTACTTGCACTTGCACTTCACCTTGGCGCTCGCGCAGGGCAATCTCTTCGATGCTGCGCATGATCGACAACGACAGTGAGCGCAAATCACGGATCATGCCGGTGCCATGACAGCGTGGGCAGACATAACCGGTTGATTCTTCTAGCGATGGACGCAGGCGTTGACGGCTCATTTCCATCAGGCCAAAGCGTGACAGTTGACCAAATTGAATGCGAGCGCGGTCGCTTTGGGTCGCATCACGCAAGCGCTGCTCCACGGCACGCTGATTGCGTTCTTTGCCCATGTCAATAAAGTCGATGACGATCAGGCCACCCATATCGCGCAAGCGCAATTGACGGGCGATTTCATCAGCGGCTTCAAGGTTGGTGTTGAGTGCGGTGTCTTCAACGTCGGCACCACGGGTGGCTTTGGCGGAGTTGATGTCGATGGAGACTAACGCTTCGGTTTGGTCGATCACAATCGAGCCGCCCGATGGCAGTTTGACTTCGCGCTGATAGGCAGTTTCGATTTGGCTTTCAATGCCAAAACGCGCAAACAATGGCTCTGGTGCCATGTATTTGCGGATTTTTTCTTGTTGATGTGGCATCACTTGCTGCACAAAGCTGGCCGCTTCGTTGTAGGCATATTCGCTATCAATCAACACTTCAGCGATGTCATCACGCAAATAATCACGTACCGCACGCGTCACCACACCGGCTTCTTGATGAATCAGCATCGGGGAAGGGCCGGAGCCTGCACGTTGTTGAATTTGTTGCCACAACGCCAACAGATGCTGCAAATCAAGTTGCAGTTCTTCTTGAGTGCGACCAATCCCCGCAGTGCGCACAATCACGCTCATCGAACGTGGAATGTCGAGATTGGAGAGGATTTCTTTCATCTCTTCACGGGTGTTGCCCGCGATTTGACGGCTAATGCCGCCGCCTTTGGGGTTGTTGGGCATCAGCACCAAATAACGACCGGCCAGCGAGATAAAGGTGGAAAGTGCAGCGCCTTTGTTGCCGCGTTCTTCTTTTTCAACTTGCACCAACAGCTCAGTGCCTTCGGTGATCAATTCACGAATATTGTTGGTATTGCGTGGATCGGCACGAAAGTAGTTGGGGGCAATTTCGCGCATCGACAAGAAGCCTTGACGATTGGCGCCATATTCCACAAACACCGCTTCAAGTGACGGCTCAACCCGTGTCACATGGCCTTTGTAGATGTTGGATTTCTTTTGCTCGCGGGTGCGATTTTCAAGGTCGAAATCGTACAAGCGATTTCCATTAATCAGTGCGACGCGAATTTCTTCGGCGTGTGTCGCATTAATCAGCATACGTTTCATGGGCGTGACACCTTAGTGTGACGCACAGTCTGACAGCGTGCAGACCACAGCCATGCTCACCTGATCAACAGGAGCGCAGGCGTTCGTTGCCACAACACCAAACAATCTCGATTGTCGGTGGGCGGTCGTGCCATGGCGCGCAGATAAGCGCCCATAGTGCCTAGACGTGGTGTGGCTTTGTTGTACAGTGGGCAGTGTTTGGTTTTGCCTTGGTCGCTGATCGACATTGGTTTTGCACAGCGCCGCATCATCACAGTGCGTGGATGAGGGCAGGGGCAGACGGCGGATCGCGCCATCACTGCAAGGGCATATCACCAATCCCTGATGAGGGGGAAGACCTCACAAACACAATCGCTCAACTCTCAACAGATAGCCGTCTGTCATGTGTGCATCAGTTGCGTTTAAAGTCCAGCAAAAACCAGACGAGACTACCACCCAACAACGGGCCTATTTGTATGTAAAACGCGATACAATGCCGGCGTGGATGGGTTTTGCCGATTTCAATTGCCCTCGGCAAGGGCGTATTCGTTCGTTTGATCCATCTACAGTTGGAGCAACCGTGCGCCGACTATAGCAAACCTTTTTTCTCAAGCATACGGTTGTTATGACGAATTCCCGAAAACCTCGCACCTCTCCTGCACAAGATCGTCGGCAAAAGACCTCTGGTGCCCCGCGTCCCTCATCAGCACAGCGGGGCACATCAGCCCCGTCGCGCCCACCCAAAGCACAGCGTGAGCGTGCCGCTGCTGTTGCACAATCCCAACAAAATGATGCGCCTGTTGCAGAACAGGATCATCAACACGACACACAGTTGTGGCAGCAAGTGACGTGGTTTGAGGTGACTGAGCATCAAGAAGACCAACGACTCGATAATTTTTTGGTCGCTCGTCTCAAAGGCGTACCCAAGACCCGTATTTATCGTCTGATTCGTGAAGGCGAAGTGCGCGTCAACAAAGGCCGTGTGCGCGCCGATACTCGTTTGCAAATTGGCGATCAAATCCGTGTCGCGCCAATTCGTCGTCAAATCAAAACCGATGACAACAGCGCTGTGGTGATCAGTGATGACCTCGCGCAAAGTTTGCTCAAACGGGTGGTGTATGAAGACGACGGGTTATTGGTGGTCAATAAACCCGCTGGTCTTGCGGTACATGGGGGCAGTGGGGTGGCGTTTGGGGTGATTGAAGCGATCCGCCAAGCCACGCAAAAATCCTATTTGGAATTGGTACATCGCATCGACCGTGACACCTCGGGCTTGCTCATGATTGCCAAAAAACGCAGCACGCTCAAGAAACTACAAGATGATCTGCGTGAAGGGCGGATTCGTAAAACCTATCACGCCTTGGTCAAAGGCAACGTGCTGCTCGATCAACAACGCATTGATGCGCCGCTCTTGCGCTATGAGCTTGCCAATGGTGAGCGTCGTGTGCGTGTCGCAGCCGATGGTAAACCCAGCCAAACCAATTGGCGGGTACTCGAGCGTTTTGCTGGTAAAGCCACATGGGTGGAGGCGAGTCCGCTCACCGGTCGTACCCATCAAATCCGTGTGCATGGCTTGTCGATTGGGCATCCTTTGCTTGGTGATGATAAATATGGTCATGACAAACCCGATCACGGTATTGTGCCGCGCCGTTTGTGCTTGCATGCCAGTCGCTTGAGTATTCCCGATTATCCGGTGATTGAAGCGCCGCTTGCCGACGATATGCAGCAGTTGATTGATTCACTACGCAAACCCAAGGTGAGTGGCACAACTGCACCCAAAGCCGACAAAGCCAAAACTGAAAAAACCAAAGCCACGACCAGCATGCCTGTTGCCACCAACGTGACATGGCACCCCGACATGGAGGATTAAGATGCCGCCTAAAGTGGTGATTTTTGACTGGGATGGCACTTTGATGGATTCGGTCGGGCATATCGTCGATAGCCTGATGCATGCCGCTAATCTGTACGAGTTGCCGCTCACACGTGAGCAAGCCGCCAATGTGATTGGCTTGGGGCTGCCCGAAGCGATGGCGGCGTTATTTCCGTATCATCCACATTGGCGTGCAGAAATCCAAGCCGAATATTCACGGCATTATGTCGCCAATAGCAGCCACACCGCGTTATTTGCAGGTGTACCTGAGTTGTTGGATGCGTTGGATCAGCAAGGGATTTTGCTGGCAGTGGCAACCGGCAAAAGCCGTGCTGGTTTGGATCGTGTGTTGGCGCAATCGGGCACCACAGATCGGTTTGCCATCACTCGCTGCGCAGGCGAAACGCAATCCAAACCCCATCCACAGATGTTGCAAGAGATTGTGGCGTATCTGGGTGTGACTCCCGATCAGTGCATCATGGTGGGTGACACCACCTATGATCTGGAAATGGCGGCGAACATCGCCATGCCGAGTATTGGGGTGAGTTACGGCGTGCATCCACCGGCATTGTTGCAGCAACATCGACCGCGTGCAGTGGTGGATGATGTGCCGAGTTTGCATCCATTATTGCTGACCTAAAACACCTCATCATCCAGCAACAAGCGAAAATCCACCGCCATCTGCACCGTCGCTTGATAAGCACGGCGATTGATGGCGGTGATATTGATAAAGCCATGTGCTTGTCCGGCCACACGGCGCATCATACAGATGGTGCCTGCCTCACGCAGTTTGCGTGCATACACTTCGGCTTCATCCCGCAGCACATCATGTTCGGCGCTGATCACCAAAGCAGGGGCAAGGTTGGCATGTGAGGGGGCGTAGATTGGGCATAGGCGCGGGTCTGTTGGGGCAAAACGCTCATCGGGGTTGTAGCGCAAATACGCATCGCGTACATCATCATGACTCAAAAATAACCCGTCGCTATAGCGTTGTTTGGATTCAGTTTGCATATAAAATTCGATGCCCGCATAAATCAGCAACTGTGCTGCGGGTGCATCCGGCATACCAGCCAGATTGGCCGCAGCTGTGGCTGCCAAATTTCCCCCACCACATAACCGCCACCATGTAAAAACACCAAGAGTGGTAAGTGCTGATCATGTTTGGCTTCAATCGGGCGATACAGACGAGCAGCGAGTGGTGACACCGCGCCATCAATCATCAGGTCAATCACCTCACCTACAGGGGTGGGCTGTGGCCGAATCATCAGCATTTCACGCCGAAAACGCGCCCGTGCCAGCACCGGATCATGGCTAAAGGCTTTTTTGCCGCCACGCCAATCGCGTACCGCCAACAGGGTACGAATGGCAGGGTCAAGATCGGGGTGGGTGTGTGGATGTTTGAGCCATTCGGCAAGGCGATGATGGGCGGCATCGGGTAATAAATTGGCTAGACGTGCCGCAGTCCCTTGCAGATGATCAAATGGATGAACAGGTCGACGAGCCACAGTCTGCTCCATGATAAAGGCATGCCTTGATCCTAAAGCAGCAAAAATGACAAAAGTAGTCATACAAAGGCATACCCTTGTACTTTTTTGTCAATCAGAAGGTCTACTGCGAGTAATGATGCTGTACCGGACGCACCAAATCGGTCAAACCTTTTTGAATCATATAACGCTCAATCCAGCTTCGAATCACCGCAGGGTTATCCATCTGTAGCACATCATCAAGTAGCACTTGAGCAGAAGCCAAATCAATATTGCACAAGGCTTTACGCACCTTGAGGAGGTTGGCGGCACTCATGGAGAGGGCAGAAAAGCCCATCGCTGCCAGCAAGATTGCAGTGGATGGATCTCCTGCCATTTCGCCACAGACGCTGACGGATTTCCCCGCAGCCTGACAACGGGTGACCACTTGCGACAACGCCCGCAAAATCGCAGGGTGATATTGATTGTACAATCCCGCCACCCGAGGGTTATTACGATCCACCGCCAGTAGATATTGGGTCAGATCGTTGGAACCCACCGAGAAGAAATCGACTAGGCTGGCCATATCGTCGATTTGAAACAGCACACTTGGGACTTCGATCATCACGCCGATTTTGGGGCGGGCAATTTTGACTTGTTCTTCTTCTTGCACTTCCGACAACGCCCGCTCAATCAAATACATCGCTTCTTCGACTTCGGTCACCGTGGTGATCATCGGCAGCAAGATGTGGAGATTGTTCAGGCCAATACTGGCTTTGAGCATGGCGCGGATTTGTGCTGAAAAAATCTCAGGGTGATCGAGGGTAAAACGGATACCGCGCCAGCCAAGTGCAGAGTTTTCTTCTTCGATGGAAAAATACGGCAAGTCTTTGTCTGCGCCAATATCGAGCGTGCGCATGATGACCGGTTTGTTGGCAAAGTGGCTGAGCTGCTGACGGTAAATCAGGCGCTGTTCTTCTTCGCCAGGGAAACGTTCGCGCAGCATAAACAGCATTTCACTGCGATACAGCCCCACGCCTTCCGCGCCACGTTGCGAGCCACGCACCACATCAATCATCAAGCCAGTGTTGACGTAGAGCGCAATCGGTTGACCATCAAGCGTCACGGTATCCCGATTTTCGTAGACTTTGAGGTCTTTGGCGGCTTGTTGCTCTTCGCGCTGCACTTCGCGATAACGTTGACGCAAGCGGCGGACAGGATGTACAAACACCCGCCCTTGATGCGCATCCACCACAATTTCGGCATCATCCAGCTGGGTAATCGGCAGTTCGGTCACGCCCACCACAGTGGGAATGCCCAGTGCACGCGCCACAATCACCATATGCGAGTTGGCAGCCCCTTCGGTGGTGACAATCGCCGCGATGTTGTTGAGTGGCAATTCGACCAAGGTGGCAGTGCTGATTTCTTCACCCAGCAAAATGCTGTCTTCGGCAATGTCACGATTTTGACTATCGGAGGCTTGCAGTTTGGCTAAAATCCGCCGCCCCAAATCCCGCAGGTCTGACACCCGTTCGCGCAGGTATTCATCGTCCATTTGGGCAAAATGCGCAGCGTGTTCTTCAATCACCGAGCGCACAGCCCCTTGCGCCCAACTGCCCCCGCGAATTTTGGCGGCAATTTCGGCAGGTAGGGCATTGTCGTCGAGCATACGCAGATACACGCCAAACAAGGCACGTTCTTCATCCATCAAGGAATCTTGCATCTTGTGATCAAGATCAGCGATGTCGATGCGTACTTGTTTGACCGCGGTTTGTAGTAACCGCAGCTCATCAGCCGGATCTTCGGCTTGCCGGTCGGGGATCAGGTCAATATCGGCGGGTGGATACAGCACCACGCCACGACCGATGGCAATCCCACCCGCACCGGCGATGCCTTGGAAGGTTTTGGCCGACGGCGTACTCGATGGTTTGCGAAATACATCGACTTGACCCACCGCATGCGCATGGGCGATTGCGCCAGACAACTGTGCACACAAGGTGACCAAAAACGATTCAGAGGCTTCAGAAAAGGCTTTGCGGTCGCGATGCTGTACCACCATCACGCCCATCACCTTGCGCCGATACATGATCGGAATGCCCAAAAACGCGTTGTAGCGTTCTTCGCCAGTTTCGGGCAGATAAAAAAAGCGCGGGTGCGAGGCGGCATCATCGAGGTTGATGATTTCTTCGCGTTGACCCACCAAACCGACCAAGCCTTCGCCTTTGGCGAGGGAGACTTCCCCCACGGCATTGGCATTGAGGCCTTTGGAGGCCATCAATACATAGCGTTGATTGCGCTCGTCGAGCAAATACACCGAACAGACATCGGCGTCCATCGCTTCGGCGACCAGTTCGACCATGGTTTCGAGTGCTTCATGCAAGCTCGGCATCGCATCGACTTCTTGCACGATGCGGCGTAGGGTTTCGAGTTGCATGGGCACACTGGGCATATGGACAATCCTAATTGGCAATTAATCCTTGAGGGGTAAACGGCTTGATAGCTCAAGCAGCGCCTTACGGTACACTTCGCGTTTAAACGACACGACTTGACCAAGAGGATACCAATAACTCACCCACATCCAATGGTCAAATTCGGCAGGACTGCTGGCATCAAGCTGGATTTCACTGGTGGGCGCGATCAGTTGTAGCAAAAACCACTTTTGTTTTTGCCCAATACACACCGGATCGCTTTCTTGGCGAATATAACGATGGGGCAAACGATAACGCAGCCAGCCACGCGTTTGTGCAAGTAAGCGGACATGCTCAGGCCGCAAGCCGACTTCTTCTTGCAATTCACGATACAACGCCTGTTCGGGCGTTTCACCATCTTGGATTCCGCCTTGCGGAAACTGCCACGCATCGTGTCCGATACGCTTGGCCCACAGCACTTGCCCATGAGCATTTGCCAAAATGATGCCGACATTGGGTCGGAAACCTTCCGAGTCAATCATCTGGCTAAACCTTAAAATGTGTTGATGATCCTCCTAGACTTGCAGTGGACGGCATTTGCGCCAACTTGGGTCGAAGTCACGGAAAGATCATGAAATCTGATATGATCTTAACGAATTTCCGAGCAGAAACATCGGGAGTTTTACGTTTTTTTGTGTTCGCGTGCGTATCGCGTTGGAGAGTGGGATGAAGCTGGCATTGTTTGATTTGGATCACACCTTGCTCAACATTGATTCAGATCATGCATGGGGCGAGTTTTTGATTGCACAGTCCTTGGTGGATGAGGTCAGTCACCGTGCACGCAATGATCAGTTTTATGAAGATTACAAAGCCGGCACGCTTGATGCGGTGGCCTACAACGAGTTTGTGTTTGAATTTTTAAGCCAACATGATGTGGCGTATTTGGCAGGTTTGCATGAGCAATTTATGCAACAGGTGATCCGCCCACAACTGCGCCCACAAGGCCAAGCCGCAATTGATCGCCATCGTGCAGCAGGTCATGAGATTGTGATCATCACCGCCACCAATGCGTTTGTGACCGCACCGATTGCCGCCGCGTTTGGGGTCGATCAATTGATTGCCAGTCAGCCTGAACGGGTCAACGGGCGCTACACCGGACGTTTACAGGGGAAGCCGTGTTTTCAAGCTGGCAAATTACACCATTTGCAAGCATGGCTGGCGGGTCGTATGCCCAGCGAGAGCTGGGGTTATTCCGATTCGTTCAATGATTTGCCCTTACTGACCTTTGTCGATCATCCGATTGCGGTTAATCCAGATACGCGCTTACATGCTCATGCACTGGCACATGGCTGGGCGATCGAAGATTGGTCGTTGCCAGTTTAAGGCTGTCATTTTTCTGTCATCTTGACCGGTGTAGACTGTTTGCATGAATAAAAACAACGAGCGCAGCAGTCGCGCCGAACAGACTGCCGAATGGAATCTTAAATCCCCACAACTGATTCAGCCCTCACATCCGCTATGGTGGATTGCCGTTTTACTGTTGATCAATATGCTGATCTGGTCGTGGGGCTTGAGTGTCTTTGCGGTCATGGTGTTGATCCTGTCGATGGGCATAGCCCTACATCGCTTTCAAAGCTATCGGCGTTATCAACGACAACAATGGATTGAACATTATCAATTTGCAGATGGGTTGTGGCAGCACGTTACGCCGTCGTTTAGTGCCAAACAAAAGCGATTGATTGAGCGAGGACTCAAAGATTTTTTCCTCGTTTACAGCATGACCAATCAAAAAATTGCCATGCCATCGCAAGCAGTCGATACGCTGTGGCATGCATTGATTTTGGATAGCAAAGCGTATCAAGACTTTTGCCATCATGCGTTTGGCAAGATGCTACATCACACGCCAAGCTATCGGATGCTTGAACAAGGCGCAGATGAAGCGCCGTTGTTTTTGGTCTGGCAAGGCGCGTGTCAGTTGGCAGGGCTATACCCCAGTCAGACCAGCCGGTTACCCCGCTTGTTTGCGATAGATGAGTGGCTGAGTGGCGTGACAGGAGCATATGATGCCAAGGTGTTGGCGGAGCGCTATCGCCGTTGGCGAGCGAGTGCATCGGGTGGGGATTCAGATGCCAGTGGCAGTGATTCAGACTCAGGAGGATGCGGCGGTGGTTGTGGTGGTGACTAACCCTCCAGCAACTTAAAACGTCCCCGGTAATTTGGTCAAAATAATCAAAAATAACGCTGCAACTGCAAACAAAATCAGGGACAACAGCACATAAAACGCGACTTTGAGCGTTTTGGGTGAAGACTTGGCTGGATTGCTGACGGGATCTGTCGTGGAGGGTTTCGACTCTGGCATCACCATAGACTCCTGTTTTAAGAGCATTATCGGTTTTGGTATATCAGATACACCTTTAGGCCATGATGTTATGCAGTCGCTTGGTGGGGCAATCGGGAAATTGTTGGACAAGTTTAATTAATTTTAACTTCATAATTTGAATGTTATTTCAGGTTTGCTACTAGGGTCTGTTGACGTTTCAGTCATGTCCCTGAGATACGGTTAGCAACGCCGCTCACGCATGAAATCTCAACAGACCCTAATGCTGTGCATACTGTTGCTGAATCAATTGCGACAGCAGTTGTGCGGCGCGAGAGTGGGTGCGTGCCGGATGCCAAACCAGCCCAAGCATCCGCTCAAGGCGTGCAATCGGTTCAGGGTGAATCATGCTCAAATCCAGATTGACCAAGGTTTGCGGCAAGACTGACCAACCCAGTCCAATCGACACCAACATTCGAATAGACTCCAAGGGATTGGTGCTCATGGTGGCTTGTGGGGTCAGGCCATGTTCGGCAAACGCGGCCAAGGTGATTTGGCTGGTATAGGTGTGGGCAGCCGGCAAAATGGCTGGATAGGCCAACAAATCTTGCACCGTTAACCCCTCACGCTGTGCCAACGGGTGAAACGGAGCGACCACAAAACCCAATGGATCAGGCCAAACCGGCAGATAACTCAGCCGTGAGTCGTATTGGGGGGGGAGGGTTAAAAACGCCAATTCTAGCTCACCAGACAGCACTGCTTGATGCGCTTGCTCTGAATCCACAAAATGCACGTCCAGCTGCACATGCGGATGGTCTTGAGCAAACTGCTTGAGCGGATCAGCCAGATGATGCAACCCGATATGATGGCTGGTGCCAATACTGAGCGTACCGCCCACCTGATCTTGGGGTTGACCGAGTTGGTGGCGCATATGGGCGTAATCGCGTAGCCATTGCCGTGCTTGCGGCAACAGTTGCTGTGCCGCAGCAGTTGGCTGAATGCCACGACCAATCGTATCAAACAATTTGACCCCAAATTCTTCCTCAAGGTTATGCAAACGCTTACTCACCGCCGGTTGTGTCAAGCACAGACGCTCAGCTGCGCGTGAGACCGAATGCGTCTCCATCACCGTGACAAAGGCGTGTAACATGGCGGTGTTCATGGCAAAGTCTCGGCTTGGAAGTGGATGATGAAAAAAAGATTTCTGCATTGTGATTGATTTGGCGTTTTCGCCCAAGCGGTCGATTGTATTTGCCTGTTCCCTGTTTTAGGGTGGAGATATGTTAGGTTTGGCTGCATGGACGTTGCCAAGATGGATAAACAGGATCACCCGATTGATCAGGATCATCTCGCTGAGTCGCTGAGCATAGATCCAGTCAGCACACCAGAATCACCGCGCGCTGTCGCCAAAACCTACTGGCCTGCAGCAGGCTTACCGCTGTTGGCATTGTGGGGTTGTCAGCCCAACGGCACGCCCACAAGCTCGGCCGCCAATCGTGATGCATCAGCAACGGCTGTGAGTAGCCGTGCGACAGCCATTAGCATGACCCAAGCGGCACGCTTTTTACAACAAGCTCAGTTTTCATCCACAATCGCTGAGATTCAGCGCGTACAAGCGATTGGCTACGACGCATGGCTGACGGAGCAGTTTGCCATGCCGACCACCACCACCATCAAGGGGTGGACATGGTTGCAGCAGCAAGGCTATGCCACAGACGCCTTCAAGTTTGATAGCCGCCCGATGGATCATATGATTTGGCATCAACTGATCACCTGTCAGGATACCTTGCGCAAACGGGTCGCACTGGCACTCTCAGAGATTTTGGTGGTATCCGCCGAGGGGATGAACGGTGAGTATCCAGCCTTTGCGATGGCGGGGTACTGGGATTTACTCAATCAATATGCGTTTGGCAACTTTCGGTTTTTGCTGCAAGCACTCACCGTGAACCCTGCTATGGGGCGTTTTTTAAATACCAAAGGCAACAAAAAAGAAGATGTCAAAACAGGCCGCCGTCCGGATGAAAACTATGCGCGTGAGCTGTTGCAGCTCTTCTCGGTTGGGCTGTACGAACTCAATCAAGACGGCAGCATCAAAACCAATAGCAAAGGCCAACCCCTCGAAAGCTATGATCTTCAGCAAATCGTTGAATTGGCACGCGTGTTTACCGGTTGGGATGAAGATTGGAGTACAACCAAAGCCGGTTGGCCGGACTTTACCCGTCAACCGATGAAACTCACCGCATCACAGCATTCGACCTTAGCCAGTCAAGTGTTTGCCAAAACCATTGCGGCAGGCACTGCTGGCGATGTGGCGCTCTCCACCGCGATTCATACCATTTCGCTACACCCCAATGTCGCGCCGTTTATTGGCAAACAACTGATTCAGCGGTTGGTGATGAGTAACCCCAGTCCAGCCTATGTGGCACGGGTGGCGCAGGTCTTCAACAACAATGGAGCAGGGGTGCGCGGCGATCTGCAAGCGGTGGTGCGCGCTATTTTGCTTGATGAAGAAGCCCGCCAAGATCCGATGAAAAGCCAATATAGCGGTAAAGTGCGTGAGCCAATGCTGCGTTTGGTGCAATGGTGTCGCACCTTTGGTGCCAAGTCGGTCAGTGGCAAATGGTTGGTGGGTAACCTGAGCAGTAGTCAGTGGCATTTGGCACAAAGCCCGCTGCGCTCTCCATCCGTCTTTAATTTTTTTAAACCTAATTTTAGTCCCACCAATAGTCCGCTCAGCCTCCAGTCCAAAGTCGCGCCTGAGCTGCAAATGTGTGATGAGTCGAGTGTGGCGGCGTATCTGAACTTTATCAAAGCAGTGATTGAGACCGGCGTACCAATCTACAACGATTGGCGGGTGCCGGAGTTGACCGTGAGTTATGGTGGTGAGTTGACCTTGGTGGAGCAGCCCGCTGAGTTGGTCAACCGTTTTAATCGGTTGTTGTGTGCCGGACAAATGACCTTGAGCACGCGCACTTTGATCACCGATGCGGTGACGAGTATCAAGCCGATTTTACCCAACTGGCGCAACAATCGGGTGTACTGCGCCCTGTTGTTGACCATGGCTAGTCCCGATTATCAGGTACAAAAATGATCATTTTCATGGGTCAAGGAGTGAGCCATGTCTAATCCAAGTCGTCGTGCATTTTTACAGCGGCTAGCCCAGCTTGGCGTGGCGGGGATTGCCAATCCACTCGCCATTAATTTGGCTGCGATGGGTGAGGCCGCTGCCTTTAATAATCCCAATGGCGATTATAAGGCATTGGTCTGTGTGTTTTTGTATGGGGGCAATGATCATGGCAATACCCTGATCCCCTATGATGCACTCAATTACAGCCGCTATCAGCAGATTCGCCCAGCCATTGCGGTGGGTCAATCGAGCATCTTGCCCTTATTGCCCACCACCGCACAAACCGGTTTGCAATGGGGCACCCATCCGGCACTAACGCGCTTGCAAGCCTTGTTTCATGAGCAACGCGTGGCATGGCTACAAAATGTGGGGACACTGATTCATCCGCTGACCTTGGATGATTACCGCAACAACCGCTATGCCATTCCACCACGGTTGTTTTCCCACAGTGATCAACAAATGTTTTGGCAATCGCAACCCACCGACCGTCCGGTACAAGGCTGGGGCAGTGCAATCGGTGATTTGGCATTGGCGCAAAACAGCCAGTCGATTTTTACCTGTATTACCGCCAATGGGCAGGCCACCATGCTCTCGGGTGGGCAAGCGGCGCAATATCGCATCAGCACCGATGGGGCGATTCCGATCTGGTCAGCTCGCGAAGGCGCATGGATTTATCACACCCAAAGCTGTGCCAACGCGCTGCGGACGTTGGTGACGCAGTCGCGTTATCATTGGATGGAAGATGAAATCAACAAAGTGACGCAGCGCTCCCTGCAAGCAGAGTCGATGGTGAGCAGCGCATTGACCGGTGCTCCTGCACTCAATACCGTCTTTAACACCACGAGCAACAATTTGGCAGCACAGCTCAAGGTTGTGGCTCGGCTGATTTCGGCGCGGGCGTCGCTGGGGGTCAAGCGTCAAGTGTTTTTTGTGGGGATGGGTGGCTATGACACCCACGATAATTTGCTTGGTCAACACAACAGCTTGATGGCAAAACTAGACGATGCCTTGGGCAGCTTTTATCAAGCGACGGTGGAGCTTGGTGTAGCTCAGCAAGTGACCACGTTTACCGCATCCGACTTTGGCCGTACCCTAACCTCCAACGGTGATGGCTCCGATCATGGCTGGGGCGGGCACCATCTGATCATGGGTGGCGCGGTGCGTGGGCGTGAATTGTATGGGGTGACACCAGAGATGGGCGTCAATACCGCCATTGATGTGGGGCAGGGGCGCTGGATTCCGACCACCAGTGTCGATCAATATGCCGCCACTTTGGCGCGTTGGTTTGGGGTCAGCAACAGTGAAATGAACCTCGTCGTGCCCAATTTGGTCAACTTTAGCCAAAAAGATGTAGGTTTTATGCAAACCGTCTAACGGAATGTTGACTAAAGTTGAGATTTGCACTAGATGTTTGAGCAGATTTTGCTACACTGTGGTTGTCAGTCTGAGTACGTGCTGTTGCTGTACCATTCGCATTGTTTTGATTGTTGACCAAGTTCGTTTAGCTCTACGCAGTTTTGCTTGTACTATCGATTTGTCTCCTATCGGACTGCGCCCTGAACGAAGTATTCAGGCTGAGTTCTGCATAGACATGCTTTGAGGAGACGATCATGTCCCAACAATATACTGGTACCGTTAAGTGGTTTAACGAAGAGAAAGGCTTTGGCTTTATCGCTCAGGCGAATGGTGGTGCAGATGTATTCGTACATTTCCGCGCTATCCAAGGCAAAGGCTTCAAAAAACTCGTTGAGGGTCAACAAGTTTCGTTTGAAATCGAACAAGGTCAGAAAGGTCTGCAAGCGGCAAACGTCGTTGTAGCCTAATCTGAGCTAAACAAAAAAGCCGCTACCTAGCGGCTTTTTTGTGTCAAATTCATTCCAAAAAGTTTTTTAATTGATAAAAATGATTAATTTTTTTTATAAAAAAGATCGCGCTACAATCTCGCCATGTTCCCCGCAACCGCTAGGATGGACGAGATGGCTGGAAAAACCCTCTACGACAAACTCTGGGATGACCATTTGGTCAAACAACGTGATGATGGCTCAAGCCTGATTTATATCGACCGTCATTTGCTGCATGAAGTCACCAGCCCCCAAGCCTTTGAAGGCTTGCAGTTGGCAGGGCGTAAGCCGTGGCGCTTGTCGGCCAACGTGGCGACGCCCGATCACAACGTGCCGACCGACACCGCCGAGCGTGCCGAAGGGATTGCAGGGATCAAAGACGAGACCTCACGTATCCAAGTGCAAACCTTGGATGACAACTGCAAGACCTTTGATATCGTTGAGTTTGATATCAATGATATCCGTCAAGGCATTGTGCATGTGGTGGGCCCTGAGCAAGGCTTGGTGTTGCCCGGCATGACCGTGGTGTGTGGCGATTCACATACCGCGACGCATGGAGCTTTGGGCTGTTTGGCGCACGGCATAGGCACCTCTGAAGTGGAGCATGTGCTCGCCACGCAGTGTTTGGTACAGAAAAAATCCAAAAACATGTTGGTCAAAGTCAATGGCCAGCTCGGTGCTGGCGTGACCGCCAAAGATGTGGTGCTGGCGATTATTGGCAGGATCGGTACTGCTGGTGGGACGGGCTATGCCATCGAGTTTGGCGGCCAAGTGTTCCGCGACATGTCGATGGAAGGCCGCATGACCGTGTGTAACATGGCGATTGAAGGCGGTGCACGGGTGGGCATGGTCGCGGTCGATGATAAAACCATCGACTATGTCAACGGTCGTCCGTTTGCACCCACCGGTGAGCAGTGGGATCAAGCGGTGGCGTATTGGAATACTCTGCACAGTGATGATGACGCGGTGTTTGACACCGTCATTGAGATGGAAGGCAGTGAGATTGAGCCGCAAGTGTCTTGGGGCACTTCGCCAGAGATGGTGATTGCAATTAGCCAAGCGGTGCCAACCCTTGAGCAAGCCCGCGACGACGTACAACGCGATTCGTGGACTCGCGCCTATCAATACATGGGACTGCAAGCCGGCCAAGCGCTGTCGGATATCCAATTGGATCGGGTGTTTATTGGTTCATGCACCAACTCGCGGATCGAAGATTTGCGTGATGCGGCGGCGGTGATCAAAGGCCGTACCGTTGCGCCGACCATCAAACAAGCGATGGTGGTGGCCGGTTCGGGCTTGGTCAAGCAACAAGCCGAAGCTGAAGGCTTGGATAAAGTGTTTGAAGCGGCGGGCTTTCAATGGCGCGAACCCGGTTGTTCGATGTGTTTGGCGATGAATGCCGACAAGTTGCAGTCGGGTGAGCACTGTGCCTCCACCTCCAACCGCAATTTTGAAGGCCGTCAAGGCAATGGTGGGCGGACTCATTTGGTTAGCCCTGCGATGGCCGCCGCTGCCGCATTGGCCGGTCATTTTGTTGACGTGCGTCAGTTTTAACAGGAGCGCAGCATGAAACCGTATGTCCGTGAAACGGGTGTGGTCACGCCCTTAGATCGTGCCAACGTCGATACTGATCAGATCATTCCCAAGCAGTTCTTAAAATCGATCAAACGCTCTGGCTTTGGCGTGAACTTGTTTGATGAATGGCGTTATTTGGACGAAGGCTATTTGGGTCAAGACATTAGCCAGCGTCCGCTCAACACTGAGTTTGTGCTCAATCAACCGCAATATCAGGGCAGCACCATTTTGATTGCCCGTGAGAATTTTGGTTGTGGTTCGAGCCGTGAGCATGCGCCTTGGGCGCTTGAAGAGTATGGCTTTCGTACCGTGATTGCATCGAGCTTTGCCGATATTTTCTTTAACAACTGTTTTAAAAACGGCATGTTGCCGGTCATCTTGACCGCGGAGCAAGTCGATGTGTTGTTTAAGGAACAAGCCGCGACGCCCAACTACCAGCTCACCATTGATCTCGCCGCACAGCAAGTGATTCGTCCGAACGGTGAAGCGTTTAGCTTTAGCGTGGATGCGTTTCGCAAGCACTGCCTGCTCAACGGCTTGGATGACATTGGTCTGACCCTGCAAGATCAAGCGTCGATTGTGGCGTTTGAGCAACAAGCCCAACACGCGCGTCCGTGGGTGTTTAATACAATTCAGGGCTAAACGAGGACTTTGTACATGACGTATACTGCCGATCCAACCGTTGCCGCATGGTGCGAGCAACTCGAGGGTGTCAGGGAGAGCAAGTGATGCGTCTGTATGTGCTGACCGCAGGCGTCGTGAGTGTGTTGACAGGTCTCGTCGCCTGTCAGCCACTGCCGCCTGCCCGAAAAATGGTGTTGACGCCAGCGCAAGTCAGTATGGCACCAGCACCGCTTGCAGCTGTGGATCAGGTGCGGCTGTATTGTTCGGGGGGGATCGGATGCCGCTTTGATCGCTTGGATGAAGTGGCACTCTATCAAGCCGATGGGGTGAAGTTTTCGGCTGAAGCTGAACGCGCCGCAGTGATCCAACGGGATCAAATGGATCGTGACCCAGATATGCAGCGTTTTGTGGTCACCCATGCGGGGACGCATCATGTGCGGGTTCAGTTTTATCCAGTCACCACTGATCGCGCCGAACAGTTTGTGTTGATTCACCACTTCAAAGCAGGGCATGTTTATCGTTTGCATCAATATCGTGATCGCAAACAACAACCTGCAAGTTTGCTGTCGGCAGCAACTCCTGATCCGTTGTGTATTGAAGTGCTTGAAAATAAACGACAAATCCGCAGGTTTTGTCGTCCGTTTGATCCCCAAACTGGTTTGGGTGAATTTGTAGAACAGTCGGTTGCACAATAAACCGACCGCATGAGGAATAGGATTGATGTCCAAACATATTTTGATTCTGGCGGGTGATGGGATTGGCCCTGAAATCATGGCGGCTGCCGAAAAAGTCTTGGCCGTGATCAATCAGCAGTTTGCCCTTGATCTGACATGGAGTCATGGTCTGCTCGGTGGCTGCTCGATTGATCACTTTGGCGTGCCGTTGGCCGATGAAACTTTGGCACAAGCGCAAGCAGCAGACGCGATTTTGCTCGGTGCGGTGGGTGGCTACAAATGGGACAATATTGAGCGTTCGATTCGCCCTGAGCGTGGTCTACTCAAAATCCGTAGTGCGCTGAATTTATTTGCCAATTTGCGCCCTGCGATTTTGTATCCACAGCTTGCTGATGCGTCGAGCTTGAAGCCTGAAATTGTCGCAGGCTTGGATATTTTGATTGTGCGTGAGCTGACCGGCGGGATTTATTTTGGTCAACCGCGTGGCATCCGCGAGCTGGAAAACGGTGAGAAGCAAGGCTTCAACACCGACGTGTATAGCGAAAGCGAAATCAAACGGATTGCCAAAGTCGCATTTGATATGGCGCGTCTGCGTGGCGGCAAAGTCTGCTCGGTGGACAAAGCCAACGTGCTTGAAGTGACTGAGCTGTGGAAGCAAACCGTTACCCACTTGCAGCAAGCCGAGTACAGCGATATTCAGTTGTCGCACATGTATGTCGATAACGCCGCCATGCAATTGGTCAAAGCCCCCAAGCAGTTTGACGTGATTGTCACCGGCAACTTGTTTGGCGATATTTTGTCGGATGAAGCGGCGATGCTGACCGGTTCAATTGGCATGTTGCCATCGGCAAGCCTCGATGAAAATGGCAAAGGCATGTATGAGCCATGTCATGGCAGTGCACCAGACATCGCTGGTCAAAACATTGCCAATCCGCTGGCCACCATTTTGTCGGTCGCGATGATGCTGCGTTATACCTTCAAGCAAGAGACCGCGGCCAAAGCGATCGAAGATGCGGTGGGTCGTGTGCTTGATCAAGGGTTGCGTACCGGTGACATCATGTCTGAGGGCATGACTCGCGTCGGCACGCAAGAGATGGGTGATGCTGTGGTGAGCGCACTGTCTTAATCTCTCATAACACAGCGGTCTGCATGCCAGACCGTTGTGTCGCAAACCGCCACTGCCATAACGCAAAAATGATGAGCTGCACCAGCCACGTCCACCACAGTGTCCACAAGTTGTGTGACATGAAATGCGCCCCACGCATCATCTGTGCATAGCCCATCAGCATCCCCATGCCCAATCCGATCAAGGCACAACGCCAAGCCTGTCGTAAGCCATACGCTTTGGCGGCAAAATACAGTGCAAGTAAGGCAAAACCACCTGCGGCATGTCCACCAGGAAAGCATTTACCCACCCCTGCATCAATGGGAATGACACCAAGCAGAGGATACTCGATCCCCCCAACACCGCCATACATGGTGAGATGCCACGGGCAGGAATGATGAGAAAATGCTTTTAAAATCCCTACAAGGCCGGATGATGCGGCCATTGCGGCAATCACAAACCACATCGTCGAGCGATAAGCATTAAGAGAGGGATATTTTTGCCCAAGCCCAATGAGCACCAGTAAACAAACAACAAATATAATCACCAAACGTTTGAGTCCATCATGGGCGATGGTTGTTAGCAGCCATGTTTCTTTGAGGGGAAACGGCTGGCTCAGCGTGCCCACATAAGGCGAAATCAACCATTCATCTAGCGGCCACAGGCGAAACACCACCCACAACAATAAGCCATAACTGATCAGACCTATGACTTGCCACTGCCAGAAGCGTGCATCCATGCCTTGCATCACTTAGCTCCCTTGGCACTCGGTTAAATCCAGTGCGGGTTGCTTGACCTCGGTCTTCACCTGAGCTAATCCCAAGATGGTATGGAAAAAATGATCGTGGGAAACTGCTTTGGATTGGGCTGATTTTAGACAAGCCGATTGCGCAGGGTAGTGCTGCATAAACGCGGGCGACAACCACATCAGCATCGGGATATGGGTTTGCTCTTTGGGGGCAAACAGGTAAGGCGCACCATGCAAATACAAACCCTTTTCACCCGTAGACTCACCATGATCCGACACATATAAGAGTGCCGTTTGATACGCAGAATTCTGCTCTAACTGATTGATCACCTTAGCAATCACATGATCAGTATATGCAATGGTATTGTCATAGGTATTGATCAAATGCTGACGATCACAGCCTTGGATCGCATTGGTATCACAAGTGGGCGTAAAGCGTTTAAAGGCTTCGGGATAGCGCTGGTAATAGGCGGGGCCATGACTGCCCGCTTGATGCAACACAATCACCCGATCTTGGACGGGTAGCGTTGGTAAATAGGCAGCAAGGCTTTCCACCAAATAATCATCCCAGCAGCCATCGCCATGACACCATTGATTTTTTTGTTCGGGAATCAGCGGAATGTTTTCAATGCGATCACATGCCCCCTTACAGCCCGAATTATTATCCATCCATCCCACTTGATAGCCCGCATGCTTGAGTACATCGAGTAAGCCTTCTCGCCGCTTGGCCAGATCTTCATCATAATCTGCATGGGTCATGCCCGAAAACATACAGGGCACCGATGCGGCGGTGGCGGTACCACACGAGGTGGTGTTGGGATAGTTGATGATCGGTAAAGCGGCCAGCTGTGGTGTGGTTTGTCGTGGATAGCCATTGATGCCAAAGCTTTGCGCCCGTGCCGTTTCACCCAAAATAATCACCAACAAGCGTGGCTGCGCAGGGGGCGATACACGCGTTGCATCTGTGCCATAGCTCAGTAACGGCATCTTTTCGACCGCTTTTTTCTTTTTATAATGACGCACCAGCCCGCCTAGAGAGTTGTGCGGGGTCAAAAAATTGCGTAGCTCACGATGCTCACGGAACATCGCGGCATAATCGACATAATAAATCCCTGCAATACTCGCCATCAGGGTCAAACTCAGCACAATGCCCAAACCACGTTGTTTGAGTGCGGCGTTGAGGGGCAAGGGGGCAGGTTTTCGCCACCAAATCCACAGCCATGCAGGGATACTCATCCCCAAAATTTGGAAAAAATAATCAAAGGTCATCAGATCTTTGGCTTCTGTCCAATCGGTTTCAAGGAGGTTTTGGATTTGACCTTGATCAATGCCAATACCAAAGTTATTGATAAAATACGCAGTCGCCGTGCCAGCAAATACATAAAAGCTCAGCAGCGGGCGTGACAGCTTCCACCATGTGGTCAACTGAAAGACCAGATGCAAATACATCCACACCAACACAAACGTGACCGCGACAAAGACCCAACGTCTTGCGTCTTGGTAAGGCGTATAATGGTAAACCTGTGTGAAAAATTCGGTGTTACACAGCATGGTCAGCCACAGGGCAACGGTCAGATTAAGACCTGCGGGTTGGCGAAGCCGTTGGATCAAGGCAGAAAGTGTCATAATGAATCGAGCGCACGAGTTCAATCGATATACTAAAATGCAGTCCTTAAATCATCCTTAAGACAGCAGTTCAGCAGATGACAATCGGGTGTTTTTTTAAACTAAACCAGATCACCTATCATGTGTGATTTGCTCAGAGGAACCATCATGAAGATCCAAACCATCATCGTCTTGGCAAGCTTGCTAGGCATGAGTAGCCTGAGCTTAGCGGCCAATTGCGATCAGACCCGTAATAGTCTAGATGCAGTGCATTGCAGTAACTTGGTCTACCAACAAGCCGATCAGGAGCTGAATAAAACCTATAAAGCATTGATGGGCAAGCTCAAAGCCACCGACAAAAAGAACCTCCGAACGCTACAGCGTCAATGGATTCGGCAGCGCGATCAGGCGTGCACCATGCAAAGCGTCGATATGGGTGAAGTGATCAATAGCAGTTGTTTGCTTGATCAAACCACTGAGCGCACCAATTGGCTGACTGATCGTTTGCGCGAGTGTAAAACGGTCGGCTGTATCAGCAGTAAATTTGTGCCATAACAAAACACAAAAAGCCTCAGCAATGAGGCTTTTTGTACAATAACGCGAATCGTTGATTAACGAGCGCGGTAAGTGATACGACCCTTGCTCAGGTCATAAGGCGTCATTTCAACTTTGACGCTGTCGCCGGTGAGAATGCGGATATAGTGCTTACGCATTTTACCTGAAATATGAGCAATCACTTCATGACCGTTTTCAAGACGGACGCGAAACATGGTATTGGGCAAGGTTTCAGTGACGACACCTTCAAACTCAATAAGCTCTTCTTTGTTGGCCATGGCCTACCCAGTAGATTTGGAAAGGCGATTATTATATAGAGCGCATCGTTACAGTTCAAGAAAACAGCACCGTTTGCGCTGCTGTTTTTTTGTACAGATTAGGGCGCGGTGGGGGTACTTTGCCCAGTTTGTTGCAAAAACTGCAAATCATCGACCGCTGTGACTTCAATCCGATGGGTGACTTTGTTGACGATACATAATTCGCCGCCCATCACAGCTTGCTGATTTTTTTGCAAAGTGACCAGCGCATAGTTGGGGGTGTGGATAATGTTGCCCACGACGCTTGGTGCGGTGAGGCGGCTTTTTTGGATACACGCAGTCGCGTAATCATGCAGACTATTGCCCTGATCGGATTTGAGATGACTAAGCATCGGTGCAAGAGGATTGCGACCGTGATGCGTGGGTGCAACTTCTGCATCGTTGGGGGTCAAATGAAGGTGTTGGCATCCTGTCAGTAACAGTGCGGCAATCGCGCCGAGACTTGCGAAAATACGCATGATACATCCTGAGTGGTGATAGGCAAGAATTCCAGTGTACGAACTGTCGAATCATGGTTCAAGCTTGATTTTAGTGAAAGAAGTGTCATTTTTGTCAGTCAATCCAGCCAATTGCAACAGAACATCTTTTGCCAAAAATGATAAAATCTGGCATGTTAAGACAACCTACGCCTTTGATTTGTGCCGGAGCGACACCATGATGGGTGAATTGACTGATGCCGCCGTATTATTTCGTTTGGTTTATCAAGCGATGCGACGTGCAGGCTTGCCGACCGAGCAAATCTTGGGACGTGCAGGTGTGGCGATGGCTCAAGTCGAGGCAAGCGCACGGACGCCGTTGTATGCACAGATAGCCTTTTGGCACGCAGCTCAAGACATCAGTGGTGATAGTGATATTGGCTTGCATATTGGTGAGCATTTGCCGCTGTATCGTGGTCAAGTGATGGAATACTTGTTTATGAGTAGTACCTCATTTGGCGATGGTCTGCGCCGTGCGTTGGCCTATCAGCGACTGGTCAGTGATGCGCTCAATGCCCATTTGGTGATCGAAGGCGATCAATGCTATTTGACCAATGGCCCTGCACAATACAACGATGTATTGGTGCTGCGTCATTTTAGCGAGTGTTTGCTGGTTGGCGTGCTCCGCTTTTTCCGCTTTGTCACCGAAGGTCGTTTCCAACCGATTTGTATTGAGTTGGATTTCCCCGAGGGTGCCGATGCCGATGAATATCAGCGGATTTATGGCTGTCCGGTGATTTTGGGACAACGTGAATCCCGTTTGTATTTTGATGCGTCGATTTTGGAGCATCCGCTGTGGCAATCTGAGCCAGAATTGCTGCGTTTGCATGAGCAGCTCGCGCTCGAAAAACTGCAAGAGTTGGCGCGTTTTGATTTGGTTGCCGAAGTGCGCCGTGCCATTGGGGCGACGCTTGAGAGTGGTGAGACCTCGCTAGAAACGGTCGCCGCACAATTGGGTATGCCTGCACGTCGATTGCGGACGTTGCTCGCTGAAGCCGATACCAGCTTTCAGCAAATTTTGTCGGATTATCGCTGTCGGCTGGCCAAGCGCTTATTGTCGCAGACCCACGAAAGCGTGGAGCGGATTGTGTATTTGACCGGTTTTTCTGAGCCAAGTACCTTTTATCGTGCCTTTAAACGCTGGACCAATGAGACACCGGTGGAATACCGCAAACGTAAGCAAAGTTAAATCAAAAGGCGCATTTCGCGCCTTTTTTATTTTATAAGCAATGGATGACACGAGAGTGTTGATGATGAAACGATCTCATCTCATGAAGAGTATTTTTGGTTTAATGCCAATTTTGGCGATTTCATACTGCAGCTATAATTTTGCAACAGCAGAGCAGCGTATGCGTCAAACTTGTGATCAGATTGTGCCAAATATGTCGATTCAGGCATTAGATGATTTTGCCCAAACGCGTGGTTTAACCCAGCCGCACACCACATCTGGTGTAACATTTTTAGCCGAACAAAAAACATTTGGCCGCTCGGCGTGTCAAGTGGTGTTGCATAAAGGAGTGGTGCAAAGCGTTCAGTATCATTTTGCAGATTAGTCAGTCAATAAAACGGTTTTAGCTCATGTATGGACAAATGCACGGCATGATCAGCCTATACACACGATAGCATCAAGTGATTGATGCAAGATTCAGCCATACAGGCCCCAACGGTACCTCTGGCAATTCAAACTGCTCAGGATAGTAGGCTTGGATAAAATACAGGCCATCGGGCGGAGCAGTGACACCGCCTTGAGTACGATCCTTGATCGACAACAAATAATCAATCCATTCAAGCTCACGCTCGCCGCTACCGATCTCTAGCAGCACGCCAACAATATTGCGTACCATGTGATGCAAAAATCCATTGGCTTGGATATCCAAAATCAACAGTTGGCCTTGCTGGATCAGTTGGCAGTGAC